>NZ_JBQHWC010000006.1:0-129919 GCF_052064155.1 Blautia sp. HCP3S3_C12
TCTCAGCCCGGAGTAAAGTCCGGCAGCCCAGATGTATATGTAACCAATAAAAAATCAAGATTTTACTGACAACTATCTTGACAATTACCGGATGGTTGAATAAAAAAGCGGAATGTGGTAAAATTAAGACATAATAGGAGTAGTATACACTCCTGTTTGGAATGGGGTGATGGACATTGGGCCAGAAAGATATTGCAGAAAAAATACTTGAGGCTTACAACGACGTTTTCTCTGATATTGTTAATGTACTGCTGTTTAATGGGGATCAAATTCTAAAAGAAAACGAACTTGAAGACCAAGCTCCCAGATCAGCATACAAGGCTGATGGGAAGTACAGAGAGATTGAAAGAGACGTAGCAAAACGTTGGAAAAACAAAAATATACGATTGGCGTGCATTGGACTGGAAAATCAGACAGAGCCAGACGCAGATATGCCGTTACGGATAATGGGATATGATGGTGCTGAGTACCGGGCACAGCTGAATAATGAGAACCAAAGAGAACGGTATCCCGTTATCACATTGGTTTTATATTATGGGTATGATAAACACTGGGATAAGCCACTTTCTTTACTTGAAAGGTTAGATGTCCCGGAAAAGTTTAGGCCGTATGTGAATGACTACAAGGTAAATCTGTTTGAAATTGCATATCTTAGTAGGGAACAGTCTAAGCTGTTTAAGAGTGACTTTCGAGTTGTGGCGGACTACTTCGTACAGATGCAAACAACCGGGACTTATATTGGAAACCCGGAAGAGTTAGTCCATGTTCAGGAAACATTAAGTCTCATGTCAATCATGACAGGGGATCATCGATTTGAAGCTGTACTGTCTGATGATGACGGATCGAAAGGAGTAGTGATTAAAACTATGTGTGATGTTCTTGACAGAATTGAGGAAAAAGGCCGCATGGAAGGCCGTATGGAAGGCCGTATGGAAGAAAAGAAAGAGATTGCAATAAATCTGCATTCTATGAATATGAAGGATACCGATATTGCTAATGTGGTAAAGGTTTCACTTGATGTTGTGAGGAAGTGGCTGGGGATCGCACCGGCTTAAAATCGATTCTCAAACCTGTTTCGCATAGAGACGGAAGGAGGTCGAACCATCGTGTGTAGAGCAATTGAAACCTATGGAGAACAGATGGCATTAAGAAGAGCGATTGAAAATGCGTTAAGTATGATAGCGGATGGCCAGCTGTCATTGGAAAAAATAGCACAGTATTCTGGCCTTCCCCTTGAGAAGGTGAAGGAACTGGCGGATAAGAGAACCGCGTAAACACAGAGCCTGCCAGGTTGCTGAAGACGAGTGGCTTGGTGGGCTTTCTTGTTATATATGGCTTGTGCTTTCTTATCACGCCCTTATCTTGCTCTGTTGCTCTATTTTTTCTCAATGGAGAATATTTCTCTTGCTATGTGCAAAGAATTCATTTATCCTCTGTGGTAAGGCCGCATAAAGCGGTAATAACACATTACGCAAGGAGAATCAAAATGGAAAGACTAAAAAACATACATATTGAAAATTACCCATTTTCAACTCAGGAGTTACCTGTCCTCGCTTTGATCAAGCTGTACCTTAGCCAAACCAATGAACCCATCAAAGCGATTGATACGGCATTAAATTCGAGAGCAGGTTTGGAGTTCTTGATAGAAAAGGCGAAAGCCTCTGTGTTCCGTTATTAGTGGAGTAGGCGGGGAATCATCCCTACTGCTCTTGTGATAACGCGACACAGGGGCTTTTCTTTTTTTTCTGTGCTGCCGGATGCAGCAAAACCCAAACGGTGAATATGGAAGGAGTTTCTTCCTGTTATAACAGGGAGAATTGAAGATACTGCTTTTTCGTTCAGATACAGCCTGTCTTAAACGCAAAACAGAATAACGAGAAGAATTCAAGTCCAGTAGCCTACAGCTCAGATGTAGACTGCTGGGCTTTTTTGCGTTGTGGATGACTATTTTCCGATTTGTTCGCTGATTTCTGGGAATATTCTTGATGCAACATCTTGGACAAATTGCATAAAAAAGGACATGTTTTTAGAATCGGAATTTAGTGGCCTTGTATGGTTAGTCCCTAATCATCTATCAACCGTAAGAAACTACCAATCCACACTCTCCATATCACACCCGTATTCGTCGCTATTCACAACTCCACACCCTCCCAACCTCAAAACTACCACTCTACACAAGAAAAACCACACCAGAAATGGCGGGGAAGTGAAAAAGAGAGTGGCAGCGAGAAGGAAAAAGATGAAAAGGGGTGCGGAACGGCACGGGAGAAGGAGAAAATGAGGTTTAGAGAAGGTTAGAGAGGTGCATCTCGACACCAATCCCTAGGCGCACATAAAAACTACTGTATAAAGCTGAAAAAAATCAGGCTTATATACAGTAGTTTTCTTGTTTTTGATTAAAAGTCTAACTGAACTGCGAAGCAGTATTCGGTTATGCGCAAGTAGGGAAGCGGATGATTTTATCCGCTTGACTTCAGAAGCAGTTTACGGTTACCACGCATTTCGCGATTACTCCGGAGCCATCCAGCGCATGTGCAGTTAAAACTGCAGTTCCGTTGCTGACAGGTGTCAGATGGGATTCACTGAATATAGTGGGCCATCCGATATTTACCAGAACTACAGAATTATCATTACATGTCCATCGGCACGCTTTTGTTGTGGCATTTTCCGGGCTGAATGTAGTCTTGATACAATAATCCTTATTTTTATCATTTATTGTAATAGATGTTTTGCTTAATTTAATGGATTTTAGTTTAACAAATGGTGTGTTTTTATCTTCCGGGATTTCAGGCAGCTCGGAAGTGCCATTGTCATCCTTATAATTTACGGTTACTTTACATTGGGCAGTTACTCCTGAACCATCTAAGGCATAGGCAGTGATCACAGCTGTTCCATTTCCAACGGCTGTGACCTGAGTGCAGTAGGAAGCCAGATTATCATAGCCACTCCCCCCTTTGTATGAAATGAAGGTTTACTGTTATTTTAATCATATTCCCGTGTGCCTGTTTTCGTCAAGTTGTTTCCTGTTTTCTGTTTTGCCGGATGTATTGTAAAAAAATATAAAAAAGGGATTGACAAATAAAAATAAAGATTGTATAGTATCCCTATCAAATAAATATGAAAGCAAGGAAATAGTAATTAGATAAGAAGGTGACAAGACATGAAACAAATCCTATGTTTCGGTGCTTCTAATACATACGGTTTAATCCCGGGAACATCCAATCAGAGATATGGATGGGGCACCCGCTGGACCAGCATTCTGGATGACAGAGTAAGAGAGAAAGGTTACCGTGTAATCGAAGAAGGTCTCTGCGGAAGAACCACAGTATTTGATGATCCATTCCGCACAGAAAGAAGAGGAACAGAAATGCTCCCGGCAATCCTTGAAAGCCACAGACCAGTAGACACCATTGTTCTTATGCTTGGTACCAATGACTGTAAGAGCGTATACAGCGCAACCCCGGAGGTGATCGGACAGGGCATTGAACAGCTTCTTGATCAGATCAAGGCTGTAAATCCGGATACTAAAATATTGCTGGTATCTCCCATCTACCTTGGAGAGAGAATCTGGGAAGAGGATTTTGATCCGGAATTCGATAAGAATTCTATTGAAGTGTCACGGAATCTGCCCCGGGTGTATGAGAAAATTGCCAGAAGAAGAAATGTTTCATACCTTCCGGCTTCGGAATTTGCCCGGCCCGGTGAAGCAGATCAGGAGCATCTGGATGAGTTGGGACATAGCAGACTTGCAAATGCAATTTATGAAAAGCTTGCAGGATGACGCCTGAAATGTTATGATAGTTCACAGATGCGCAGATGTAACGCTTTACCTAAGTCAAGTAATTACCTGTTTCAACCACAAAAAGCAGTAAATTTTAATATTTATCTGACTTATAAAAAGGAATAAGCGGCACCAGCGTTCAAGCCGTTAATTAGGACGGTAAATCATAATAATAGAAGGAGAAGAAAGTAACCATGGATTTTGAGTTTATCCGCGAGCAGACACCTCTTTATGTTGAGGCTGCAAAGCTTACCCTTCACATGGCAGTGATTGGTGTGTTGCTTGCTATTGTGGTTGGACTTATCTGCAGCATGATTAAGTATTTCAGGATTCCTGTACTTCGTCAGATCGTGGAATGTTACATTGAACTGTCCAGAAATACCCCATTGCTGATCCAGCTGTTTTTTCTGTATTTCGGTCTTCCTAAAATAGGGATCGTACTCAGTTCAGAGCAGTGTGCCATCTCCGGACTGGCATTTCTGGGAGGCAGCTACATGGCAGAGGCCTTCAGGAGTGGTCTGGACAATGTTCCACCCATTCAAGTGGAATCTGCATTAAGTCTTGGAATGAGTAAAAGTCAGGTATTTACAAACATTATCCTGCCTCAGGCAGTATCCAATTCCATTCCTGCATTCTGTGCAAATGCAATCTTTCTTATTAAAGAAACTTCTGTATTCAGTGCAGTTGCACTTGCAGACCTGATGTTTGTGACAAAAGACCTGATCGGAATTTATTACAAAACAGATGAAGCTCTGTTTATGTTGGTAATTGCATATCTGATCATACTTTTACCAATTTCACTGATCTGTTCATTTGTAGAAAGGAGAGTCCGCTATGCAGAATATGGGGATTGAGGTTCTTTTTAAAGGAATCAACTCATTAAGACTCTGGCAGGGCTTGTGGGTAACAATAAGGATCGCACTGATTTCTATGGTGCTGTCTGTTATCCTTGGCTTTCTGCTTGGCATGGTAATGAATATTCCAAATAAGATCATTAAATTTATCTGTCGTATTTACCTTGAGATCGTAAGGATCATGCCCCAGCTGGTGCTTTTGTTCCTGGTATATTTCGGAGCAGCCAAGCATCTGGGAATGAATCTTTCCGGGGAAACGGCAGCAGTCATTGTATTTACTTTCTGGGGAACTGCAGAGATGGGCGATCTGGTGCGAAGCGCACTGATCTCCATTCCAAAACATCAGTATGACAGCGGATATGGTCTTGGCCTGAATAAATGGCAGGTGTACCTTTATATTATCCTTCCCCAGACCATCCGGAGACTTCTTCCATCCGCAGTCAATCTTCTTACCAGAATGATTAAGACTACTTCACTGGTAGCTTTGATCGGTGTGGTAGAAGTATTAAAAGTAGGAAAACAGATTATTGATGCATCCAGATATACAAACCCAACAGCAGCCCTCTGGGTATACGGTGCAGTATTCTTTATGTATTTCATCATATGTTTTCCCTTCTCCAGACTCTCCAGAGTTCTGGAAAAGAAGTTTGCAGACTAATAGAAATGAGGATAAATGAATGGGACAGCCGATTTTAGAAGTAGAGCATTTAAAGAAATCATATGTAAATAATGTTCCTATTCTGGATGATGTTTCTTTCTCCATGCAAAAAGGAGAAGTAGTAGTAATTGTAGGACCTTCCGGATGTGGAAAAAGCACCTTCCTGCGATGTATCAACCGCCTGGAAGAGACAGACAGCGGTGTGTTGAAGCTTAATGGTGTAAGCTATGAAAACGAAAAAAAGAATATCAGCAAAGTCAGGGAAAAAATCGGAATGGTTTTTCAGAGCTATGATCTTTTTCCAAATATGACAATCTTAAATAATCTTCTTCTGGCACCTTTGAAAGTGCAGAAAAGAAATAAAGAAGAAATAAAAAAAGAAGCAGAACAGCTTCTGGACAGAGTTGGACTTCTGGATAAGAAAGACAGTTATCCAAGACAGCTGTCCGGTGGTCAGAAGCAGAGAGTTGCTATTGTACGTGCCATGCTGATGCATCCGGAAATTATGCTTCTGGATGAGATTACAGCAGCTCTTGACCCGGAGATGGTAAGGGAAGTACTTCAGGTAGTTCTGGAACTTGCAAAAGCAGGAATGACTATGCTGATCGTAACTCACGAGATGGAATTTGCCAGGTCTGTGGCAGACAGAGTGATCTTTATGGATAAAGGAAATATTGTAGAAGAAAATACTCCGAAACAGTTTTTTGACAATCCACAGACAGACAGAGCAAAGCAGTTCCTGAACAGTTTCCATTATGAAACTGTTAAAAAGTAACAGGTAAAGAACATTGCTCAAATGAGAGCGTGTTTGAAAGGCTGGATCACAACAGGTAATTATAAAAATTATGATATAATTCAAGCGGATATTCGCAATCCGCTTCGCTACTTGCTTGATCCGGTTAAAATTTTAAGACATGGAGGAAAAGGACATGAAGAAAAAATTATTAGCAGTTTTATTAGCAACAGGTGTAGCAGCAACAACACTGCTTGGAGGAAGTATTCTTGTAAGTGCGGCAGATGACGGCGGAAATACTGCGCAGGCCCGTACTCTTGATGAAATCAAAAAAGACGGAAAGATTAAGATCGGTGTATTCAGTGACAAGAACCCATTTGGATATGTAGATGAAAACGGCGAGGTTCAGGGCTACGATGTTTACTTTGGTAAGAGACTTGCAAAAGATCTTCTGGGAAGCGAAGATGATGTAGAATTTACATATGTAGAAGCAGCAAGCCGTGTTGAATATCTGCAGTCTGCAAAGGTTGATGTGATCCTTGCAAACTTCACAGTAACAGATGAAAGAGCAGAAAAGGTAGATTTTGCACTTCCATATATGAAAGTGGCTCTCGGCGTTGTTTCTCCTGATGATGCACTGATCACAGATGTAAAAGATCTGGAAGGTAAGAAGCTGATTGTTGTAAAGGGAACAACAGCAGAAACATACTTCACAGAAAACTATCCGGATATTGAGCTTGTAAAATTTGATGAATATCAGGAAGCATATGATGCCCTTCTTGACGGAAGAGGAGATGCCTTCTCCACAGATAACACAGAGGTACTGGCATGGGCACAGCAGAACAAAGGCTTCTCTGTAGGAATCGAATCCCTGGGTGATATTGATACAATCGCTCCTGCAGTACAGAAAGGAAATACAGACCTTCTGAACGCGATCAATGATGAAATCAAAGCTCTGGCAGACGAACAGTTCTTCCACAAAGACTTTGAAGAAACTCTGAAACCGGTATATGGCGATAACATTAATCCTGAAGACCTTGTTGTGGAAGGTGGCGTTGTAGACAGTGAAGATTCTGCAGCAGAAGATGCAGAAGAAGCGGATACAACAGATACAGATGCAGCATCCGATGATACAAAAGATGCAGAAACTGCAGATGCTGAATAATAGGGATAAGTATAAAATACAATAAAATGGATCATAGTTCCTATTCTCACAAGTATTGAGTTATAAATAAAATGAGACGCACTTTACAGGAGTTTATTCCTGTGGAGTGCGTCTTGTTTTATTATCCTTGAAATAGTCAAGCAGATAAAATTATCTGCTTCGCTACTTACTCATAACCGAATAACTGCTCCGCAGTTTATCAGAAGAAGCTTGCACTCCTCCTGATACAAGCAAGTCTCCTGCTTATTGCTTTTCGCAATTCTTTGCCTATTACACCTACGGCCCCATTGGTTCCATCAAGGAGTTTACCTATGTAGACACAACTCACGTTTACCGTTCCTACGATGGCGGTTCAACCTGGTACGACATTACCCCGTCTCCGTCTTCGTCATCGTCATCAAAACCTTAAATCCATTCCACACCATATCCATCCCCGGGAATCTCCCGGAGATGGATATTTTTTCATCTTAGCCTTCATTAACTTGCTATTTGCCCTGTGAAATGGTAAAATCTAAATATCTTACAGTTTGTGACAAAAATTCAAAAAAACTGAAAACAAAGGGGAGGAAGCGATGGAAGAGAGAAATAACAGACTGTTGAATGCAAAGCTGAATAAGTATATTATTCCGGGGATTATGATGTCTCTGGCACTTCAGCTGGGAAATATCGTAGATACCATATTTGTAAGTAATCTGATCGGGGTGGAAGCAATGTCTGCAGTTACCCTGAGTCTGCCAGTGGAGACAATTGTTCAGCTGACCGGCTACTGCCTGGGTATCGGCGGTTCCATAGCCGTGGGAAACATGCTTGGCAAACGAGACAAGGAGGGCGCGTCAAAGCTATTTTCCGCCACCTTTATCGTAACACTTGTAGTGGGAATCATAATTGCAATCTGTGCCATTCCTGCTGCCGGTCCCATTGCCAGACTTCTGGTATCCGGTGACGGTGTGCTGACCCATTATACCAGAGATTACATTCGTGTAAGCATGCTGGGTGCACCGGTAATCGGTATCGGCCTGATGATGGTCAACTACCTTGGGGTAGAGAATCACCCGGAGCTGGCATCTGCTTATCTGATTGCCGCCAATGTGATCAACCTTGTACTGGACTATATTTTCCTTAGGTACACTCCTATGGGGATCACAGGTGCGTCCTTATCAACTGTACTTGGTTTCCTGTTTGCCATGGGAATTTTCCTGATCTATATCCGTTCTGACAAACGAAATCTCCGTCTGATGAGGCTGAAATTCAGTGAGTTTGGAATCACAAAGGAAGCTATTATTACAGGCGTTCCCATGCTGATTTTTATGGCAGCCAATTTTGTGAAAGCACTTGGTCTGAATACCATTATCATGAATCAGCTGGGCGAGGAAGGTATGGCAGTATTTACTGTCTGCGACAATGTACTGCTGATCGTTGAGATGCTTACAGGGGGAATCATCGGTGTGATCCCAAATGTGGCAGGAATCCTTTTCGGAGAGAAGGACTACGTGGGAATCCGGGTTCTTTGCAAAAAAATGCTGAAATACAGCTACATCCTGCTGGCTGTGATCTTTGTCCTTATTATGCTATTTACCGAAGAGATCACCATTCTGTTCGGAAGCGGTGGTGGAGAGCTGGGCAGCCATATGGTCCAGGCGCTGCGCATCTTTGCTTTATGTGTGATTCCTTACCTGTGGAATAAGTTTATTATCAGCTATTACGAATCCATTGAGGAGACAGCCATTGCAAGCTTTGCCACATTCCTGGAGAATGCAGTGGTAGTTCTGCCTGCAACCCTGGTGGGAATCCTTGTATGGAAACAGATTGACGGCATCGGAATCGACGGAATTGCAGTTGGATTTGTTGCCACTGAGATCATAACTGTAATTGCAACCTATATTTTCAGAAAAATCAAACATAAGAACACAAGCTTTTATATTGTTCCTGACAAAAATCCGGGAATTAATCTGGATTTTTCCATTAAGAGTACCATGGAGGAAGCAGAAACAGTTCATAAGAAGATCATAGAGTTCTGCCAGGAACAGGGAGCTTCCAAAAGCAAGGCAAATCTTGCCGCAGTGTGCGCGGAAGAAATGACTGTAAATATTATCCGATTCGGGGGAAAAACCTCCAACTGGATCGACATTAACCTTTGTCTGGAGGATGATCTCTGCAGACTAAGGATCAGAGATAACGGTGTGAATTTCAATCCTCTGGAATATCAGTATGACAGTGAAGATTTTGACATACATGGGATTGAACTTGTCAAGAAAGTATCAAAATCCATGGACTATATCCGTGCAATTGATATGAATAATACCATAATATCTTTTTAGGAGGTACATGAAAATGAAAAATATGAATGAAAGGAGCAATTTTGTTTTTGAGTTTCGACCGGTAACAGAATTGTTCGAAAAACAGGTGAAGCTTCATCCTGAAAAATGTGCGGTTGTCTCCGGCAAGGAGAGCTTTACCTATGCACAGCTCAATGAACGGGCCAACAGAATTGCCAATTCCCTTGTGGAAAAAGGTGTCAGTCGAGAGATCATCGTAGGTGTGGTCCTTGAGAGATGCTGTGATTTCTATGCAGTGCGACAGGGTATCCTGAAATCCGGAGGAGCCTTTGCAGTTGCTACGCCGGATTATCCGGATGACAGAATCCAGTACATTTTTGAAGACTCAGGAGCTCCTTTTATTATCACAACCAAGGAAATCGCAGAGGAACGAAAGGAACTGTTTGCAAAGCTTCCCTGCACAATACTGCTTCTGGAGGAACTGCTTGAAAATGAGAATACGGACAATCCCCAGGTAAAAATCGGAGAGCATGACCTCTGTTATTGTATCTATACTTCCGGTTCCACAGGCAAACCAAAGGGTGTTCTGATCGAGCATATCAACCTTTCTAACTTTGTAAATCCGGATCCGAAAAATGCAGAAACCTATGGCTATGTAAGCAGAGGAAGTGTGTCTCTTTCTATGGCAGCCATGACCTTTGACGTATCTGTGCTGGAGGAATTTCTGCCTCTGACGAACGGAATGACTGCAGTGATCGCCTCTGATGAAGAAATTCTGAACCCTCTTATGCTGGGCGAACTGATACTCAAAAACAAAGTAGACATTATGACCACAACCCCTACTTATCTGTCCAATATGATCGATCTGCCTCAGCTTGAAAAAGCAGTTTCTCAGATTAAGGTATTTGATGTAGGTGCAGAGGCTTTTCCGCCGGCTCTGTATGACAAGATCCGCAGAGTAAATCCGGATGCCCACATTATGAACGGTTATGGACCTACAGAAACTACTATCAGCTGTACTATGAAGGTGATCACTGACAGTAAAAATATTACCATCGGTGTCCCTAACGGTAATGTTAAGGTCTATATTGTGGACAAGGAGAACCACGTTGTTCCTGACGGCGAGACAGGAGAGCTTGTGATCGCAGGCCTTGGAGTGGGCAGAGGCTATATGAATCTGCCGGAAAAGACAGCTGCTGTCTTTATTGACCTGAACGGAGAGAGAGCCTACAAAACCGGTGACCTTGCAAGGATCAGTCCTGAAGGTGAGATTGAGTTTTTCGGAAGAATGGATAACCAGATCAAGCTTCGCGGACTGAGAATTGAGCTTGGGGAGATTGAAGAGGTAATCAATTCTTATGAGGGAATTATTACCAGCATTACCGTACCTGTGGATAATAAGTATCTCTGCTGTTATTTTATTGCAGACTGTGAGATCAGTCCTGAGGAGCTTTCTGATTATGCTGCAGAATCCCTGGCACATTATATGGTTCCTGAAGTATTTATCCAGCTGGAGAAAATGCCCATAACCCAGAATGGTAAGATTGACAAAAAAGCACTTCCAAAACCGGTTGCCCAGCCAAGGAACCTGAAAGAGCCTGAGACCGTAATGCAGAAGAAGATTTTCCAGATCGTTGCAAAGGTTGTAGAGAATGACTTCTTCGGTATTGACACAAACTTTTATAAGGCAGGCCTGTCTTCCATAAGTGCCATGAAGCTGTGTATTCTCATCTCCGATGAATTCGGAGTTACAGTGAAAACCAGTGACCTCCACGAAAACAATACAGTGGAGAAGCTGGAAAAATATATTATGCTGGCACCTAAGATCAGAACCTATGAAAAAAGAGAGGTTTATCCTCTTACAGGTTCCCAGAAGGGAATTTTTGCAGAGTGTATGAAAAATCCAGAAAGCACTGTATATAATATTCCTTTCCTCTTTGATCTGGAGCCTGCCATTGATGTACAGAAGCTTTCAGATGCCATTACCAGTACAGTAAGTGCACATTCCTATCTGCTCACAAGGGTGTATCTGAATGACAGAGGTGAAATGGTACAGAAGCCTTACAATGAAACCTTTGTACCTGAGGTGATCCAGACCACAAATGAGCAGTTTGAGGAACTGAAGGCTCAGCTTGTGCGCCCCTTTAAGCTTGAAAAGGGATGTCTGCTCAGAGCAGCGATCTATATTACTGAAGACAGGAAATATCTCTTTACAGACTTCCATCATATCCTTGCAGACGGTAACTCCTATGATATTATTTTTGAAGATATCAACCGTGCCTATATGGGTGAGAAGCTGAAAAAGGAATCCTATACTGGCTTTGATGCTGCACTGGATGAAGAGCAGCAAATGAAAGAGGGTAAATATAAGAAGGCTGAGAAATACTATGACAGTATTTTTGAGGGAGTCGAGACAGAATCCCTTCCTCTTCCTGACAGAAACGGTGAGATCCCTGAGAGAGGTTATCTGTCAAAAGAGATGGACACAAGGGAATCTGTGATCCTTTCCGCCTGCGAAAAGCTAGGTGTTACTCCTAATATTTTATTTACAGGTCTGTTCGGCGTTCTCATGACCAGATACTCCAATTCTGATGACAGTCTTTTTGCCACCATCTATAACGGTCGAAATGACTCCAGACTTGAGAATACCGTTTGTATGCTTGTAAAGACCCTGCCTGTTTATTGCTCCTGTGATCCAAAGGCTACCATACAGACCTATATGACAGAGCTTTCCGAACAGCTTCTGTCCTCCATGGCCAATGATATTTTCCCATTCTCTGACATCTGTGCAAAATACGGTTTCAGTTCTGACCTTGTTTTTGCATATCAGGCAGAGCTCAGTGACGATTATCCCATCGGTGATACCATTGCCAGAGGTCATGATCTTTCCCCGGATATGTCTAAAATGCCTTTACTTATCCAGGTGAGAGAGTATGACCACAAATATGTACTGACTGCAGAATACCGCAGCGATAAGTACAGTGAGGAGTTTGTAAAGGGAATTCTGGATGCCTATGAGGCAGCAATGGATTCCATGCTGAAGGCAAAATATATTTCTGAAATTTCCATTTTGTCCGGAAATGCTGCAGATAAAATCGCAGAGTTTAATCACACTGCCCATGAATATGACAGAAGCCAAACCATCTCTGATATGTTTGACGAAATGGTGGAGACCATTCCGGATCATACTGCAGTTGTATTTAAAGACAGAAAATTTACCTATAAAGAACTGGACGAGATCAGCGACAGACTTGGAAAATATATTGTATCCCAGGGCATCGGCACTGAGGATGTTGTATCTATCCTGATCCCACGCTGTGAATATATGGCCATTGCACCTATGGGCGTGATCAAGGCCGGAGCAGCTTATCAGCCTCTGGACCCCACTTACCCCAAGGATCGTCTCATGTACATGCTGGAGGATTCTGCTGCCAAGCTTCTCATCGCAGACAGAGAGCTTTTACATCTGGTGGACGGCTATCAGGGACCTGTGTTATTTACAGATGAGATCCCGGGACTTGCAGACACAGAAGCCAAACTTCAGAAACCGCAGTTACATGACCTGTTTATCCTTCTCTATACCTCAGGTTCCACAGGTGTGCCAAAGGGCTGTATGATTGAATATGGAAATATTACTGCATTCTGCCGCTGGTACAGAAAGTATTATGGTATAGATTCTGATTCCAGGATAGCGGCTTATGCGTCCTTTGGTTTTGATGCTTCTATGATGGATATATACGGAGCCATTACAAACGGTGCACAGCTTCATATTATTCCGGAAGAGATCCGTCTGGATTTCCTTGGACTTCAGAGTTATTTTGATGAGAACGGCATTACCCATTCCTTTATGACCACACAGGTAGGAAGACAATTTGCACTTGAGATGGAATGCAAGAGCCTGAAATACCTTTCCGTAGGAGGAGAGAAGCTTGTTCCCTGTGAACCGCCAAAGGGTTATACCTTTATAAATGCTTATGGCCCTACAGAGACTACCATTTTCATTACTTTGTTTAAGGTAGATAAGTATTATCCTAATGTTCCTATCGGAAAAGCACTGGATAATGCCAAGCTTTATATTGCAGACAAGTTCGGACATATGCTTCCCCCAGGTGCATGCGGAGAGCTGATGATCACCGGATGGCAGGTTTCAAGAGGATACCTTAATAAGCCAGAGAAAACAGCGGAAGTTTACACAAAGAATATTTACGATGATACTCCGGGTTATGAGGTAATGTACCACTCCGGTGATGTGGCCAGATATCTTCCTGACGGAAATATCCAGATCATTGGCAGAAAGGATTCCCAGGTTAAGATCAGAGGTTTCCGAATTGAGCTTTCAGAAGTGGAAGAAGTGATCAGAAGATATCCTGGTATCAAGGATGCCACTGTGGTTGCTTTTGATGAGCAGGGTGGCGGCAAATATATTGCTGCATATGTGGTATCTGACAGCGAAGTAGATATTCATGCTTTAAATAACTTTATCAAGGAGACAAAGCCTCCATATATGGTTCCTGCTGTTACCATGCAGATTGACAAGATCCCGCTGAACCAGAACCAGAAGGTAAACAAGAGGGCTCTCCCAATGCCTGAGAGAAAGGCAGCAGAGATCATCAAACCACAGAATGAAGTGCAGCAGAAATTATTTGACTGCATTGCAGAGGTTCTGGGTTATACAGAATTTGGAATCACCACAGATATTTATGAGGCAGGACTGACCTCTATTACAGCCATCCGGCTGAATATCCTGATCTCAAAGGCCTTTGACATTGTTGTGAAAACATCGGATGTAAAGAATCATCCGACCATCCAGATGCTGGAGGACTTTGTAAAAACTGCAGGCAAGGAGACAAAGAGGGAAGTACAGGAAAGTTATCCTCTCACCAACACACAGGAGGGAATTTTCATTGAATGTACTGCAAATATGGGTTCAACCATCTACAATATCCCTTATCTGTTGAAACTTGATAAAAAGGTAGATCTGGATAAACTTGCAGCAGCCATTGACAGTACAGTGGAAGCCCATCCTTATCTGAAAACAAAGCTTTTCATGGACGATAATGGCAATGTGCTTCAGAAACGGAATGATGATCTTGTATACAAAACACAGATCATAAACGGAATGAATAAAGAGACTCTGGTACGTCCGTACATGCTGTTTAATGAGAAGCTTTTCCGGTTTGAGATCTACAGAACCTGCGAAGGTAATTATCTGTTCCTTGACCTTCATCATATTGTTGCTGACGGTACCTCCCTTGCCATTATCATGAATGACATTAACAGGGCCTACAGCGGTGAGAAGCTGGAACCGGAGACCTATACCTCCTATGATCTTGCTCTGGACAACAGGGATGCCCTTGCCGGAGATATTTATAAAAACGCAGAAAGCTATTACAGATCTGTATTTGAGAGCGCAGGAGGAAGCATCAGCTTCTATCCGGATAAGAGCGGAGCAGTTCCCACAGCTGAGCTTTACCGCAGGGAAACAGCAGAAATCTCTGTGCAGGGTGTAAAGGAATTCTGCAAAAAGCATGGAATTACAGAGAACGTATTCTTTATTTCTGCCTTTGGTATTACATTGGGCAAATATAACTTTAAGAAGGATGCTGTATTTACCACCATTTACCACGGAAGAAATGATTCCAGACTTTCGGAAACAGTGGGTATGCTTGTAAAAACTCTTCCTGTTTACTGTAATTTTGCAGGAAGCACAGAGCAGTGTCTCACCGAGGTTCAGAAACAGCTGATCAATTCCATGAACAATGATATTTATCCGTTCTCACAGATCAGTCATGAGTTTAATATTAAGGCAGATGCTATGGTTGTGTACCAGGGTGATAATTTTGAATTTGATAATGTGGGCGGAGAATATGCACAGGAAGAGCCTGTCCGCCTGAATATGGCAAAAGCCCCGGTATCTATCAGTATCTCCATTGAGAAGAATAAATTTGTCTTTGAGATTGAATACAGAGGCGATATGTACCAGGAAGAAACCATAAAATATCTGGCAGATAATCTGGAGCTTATTGCTGAGGGACTCCTGAATGAATGTGACCCTGCAGATATCAGACTGATGTTTGAGGAAGAAACAGAAATGGAGAATATTCCTGAACATGCAGGAAAGACCTTTGTGGATCTGTTCCGGGAGGCAGCAGCAAAATATCCGGACAGACCGGCTGTAAGGGATGAATTTGGTGACTTTACTTACAGAGAACTGGATAAAATGTCTGACTACGTTGCACAGAGGCTTACGGAAAATGGATTTGGTCCGGAGCAGGCAACCGGTATCCTGTGTGGCAGGACAAAGGAATATGCCATCGCTTATGTAGGTGTTATGAAAGCAGGCGGAGCCTATGTTCCTCTGGATCCGGAATACCCCCAGAGCAGAATTGAGTACATGTTAACGGATTCAGGAGCAGAGAATCTTCTTGTGATCGATCAGTACAGAGATCTGGTAGATTTCTATAAGGGAAATGTGATCAGTCTGGATTCTGTGGAAGCAGAAGCAAAGAATTTTGAACTTACTGCCAAGCTTACCGCTCCCAAACCTGAGAATCTTGCGTATATGATCTATACCTCAGGATCCACAGGAAAGCCGAAAGGTGTTATGCTGGAACACAGAAACCTGATGAACCTGATCGAATATATCACACAGGACAGAGGCCTTACACCGGATGACATTACTGCAGAGTTTGCAAGCTTCTGCTTTGATGCGTCAGTGATCGATCTCTTTGCTCCTCTTACTGCAGGTGCGACCTTATACATTTTACCTGAGGGTATCCGAAAGGATGCAATCGCCATAAGCAAATATATAAAAGAAGCAGGAGTCACCACAGCAACCTTCCCTACACAGATGGGTGAACTGGTGGCAGAGCTTCTGGAGGATGCACCGGCTCTTCGATATGTTACACTGGGCGGAGAGAAATTCAAGCATTACAGAAACCGTACCTATCAGATGATTAATGGCTACGGTCCTACAGAAAATACAGTATCTTCCACAGAGTTCAGGGTGGATAAGCAGTATGATAATATTCCGATCGGAAAATCCCAGAGAAATGTCCGCAGTTACATTGTGGATGAGGCTCTGAACAGACTTCCGGTAGGAGCTTCCGGCGAGCTTTGCCACGCAGGACGTCAGATCGCAAGAGGATATCATAATCTTCCGGAAAAGACTGCCTCTGTATTTGTGGAGAATCCATTCTCCGTATGCCAGGAGGACAGAAGACTTTACAGAACCGGTGATATGGTCCGCATGAAGGGTGACGGAAATATTGAATACATAGGCAGAATTGACTCCCAGGTAAAGATAAGGGGATACCGTGTTGAACTTGGTGAGATCGAGGGAGCCCTTCTTAAACATGAGCTGGTACAGAATGCAGCAGTTACAGTGATCGAAAAGAGCGGAAACAAATATATTACTGCTTATTATACAGGGGAAAGCATTCCGGATGAAGAATTAAAAACCTTCCTGGAGCCGCTGCTTCCGGATTACATGATGCCATCCTTCTTTGTTTACCTTGAGGCAATGCCGGTAACACCAGGAGGTAAGATTGACAAAAAAGCATTGCCAATGCCGGAGATAACCACAAATACTGCCAGCTATGTAGAGCCGGTTACTGCAGCTCAGAGAACACTTTGTGAGATTTTTGAGAAAGCGCTGGGAATCGAAAGGGTAGGTATTGAAGACAACTTCTTTGAGCTTGGAGGATCTTCTCTTACTGCATCCAAGGTTGCTGTTATGTGTCTCTCAAAGAATATTTCACTGGTATATGCGGATATTTTCAAATATCCTACTGTACGGGAGCTGGCAGCTCTGATTGATAATGACGGAATTACAGAGACGGCCCAGAGTAAGAACGAATTTTCAGATTATAACTATAACAAGATCCAGAACGTGATCAGTGCAAATACTGACGAAAATGCAGACAGGGTCACAAAGGAAGAGCTGGGAGATATTATGATCACAGGTGCCACAGGTTTCCTGGGAATCCATGTTCTCAAGGCGTTCCTTGACAATTATGACGGCAAGGTTTACTGTCTGGTGCGCAAGGGCAAATATGAATCACCGGAAAAACGAATGATGAATATGCTGATGTACTATTTCGACAATCCATGCAAGGAACTGTTTGAAAATCGTATTATCTGTGTAGATGGGGATATTACTTCCAAAGAACAGGTGGCAGGATTCTCAGCATACAAATTTAGTACCATCGTTAACTGTGCTGCCTGCGTAAAGCATTTCGCAGCAGATGATGTGCTGGAAAGAATTAACGTGCAGGGTGTGGAAAATCTTATTGATTTCTGTAAGAATAACGGCCGCAGGCTGATCCAGATTTCCACAGTTTCTGTTGCAGGAGAAGGTTCTGACGGTGTTCCGCCAATGTCCAGAGTTTTCTGTGAGAATGACCTGTACATCGGACAGAATATTACCAACGAATATATCCGCACCAAATTCCTGGCAGAAAGAGCAGTTCTGGAAGCAGTCTCTGAGGGGCTGGACGGTAAAGTAGTACGTGTAGGTAATTTGATGAGCCGAAACTCTGACGGTGAGTTCCAGATCAATTTCATTACCAACGGATTCCTGCGCAGCCTGAGAGGTTATACAGCTGTAGGCAAATTCCCAATGGGAGGCATGCATGAGGTGGCAGAATTTTCACCTATTGATTCCACTGCACTGGCAGTTCTGAGACTGGCGCAGACAGACCGGAGATTTACTGTATTCCATGCCTGCAACAGCCACCATATTTATATGGCAGACCTGATCTATGCAATGCGTAATTATGGATTTAAGATTGATATTGTAAGAGATGAAGAATTTGAGGCAGCAGTAAAAGAATTTGCAAAGACCGGACAGGACTCCGATGCGGTTTCCGGACTGATTGCCTATACCTCACATAATGAAAATGAGATTTACACCATTGATTACAGCAACCGGTTTACAGCACAGGTTCTATACAGACTGGATTATAAATGGCCGGTTACAGATGACAGATATCTGGAAAATGCAATTGCAGCACTTGACAGACTTACATTTTTTGATTAATACAAAAAGGAGATAATTACAATGGAAATTATTACAAAAACAGAAGGTAACAAAGCAACTATGGAAATCAGCGGATGGCTTGACACCCAGACAGCTCCTCAGTTAGGAGAAGCACTGTCCGGACTTGATGACAGCATTACAAGTCTGGTCTTTGATTTTGCAAAGCTGGAGTATATTTCATCTGCAGGCTTACGTCAGGTGATCGTAGCTTACAAAAAAATGGCCCAAAAGGATGGATTTAAGATCATCAATGTTTCTGATGAAGTTTATGATGTGTTCAGCCTTACCGGATTTGACAGCAAGATCGATATTCAGAAAAAGTAACCGCAAAACCTGTTACAGGCTGCAGATTTTCTGCAGTCTGTAATGAAAAATGGGTTACCCAAAAACGGTAACCGGATAGGAGGGCCTATGGGGATACCTGCTGCCACACAACAGGAACAATATCTGCAACTATCCTGTAATTTAGCGGAACTTAAAAAAATAAAAGAATGTATTTTTCAGATAGCCTGCAAAAGTAACCAGGAAATCAATAAGAAAATTTATCTTGCCTGCGAGGAGATCTTTGTGAATATTGTCAGCTATTCCGGCGCAGATCATGCCCGGTTTTTCTGCAGCAGAAATGCAGATAAGATAACTGTTATTTTCACAGATAACGGAAGGCTTTTTAATCCCCTTGAAAGCAGGCCGGAAAAAGATTTTAATGATTTCGATGAAGGCGGGATGGGGATCATGCTTGTAAAGGAGCTGTGTTCTGCCATCAGCTACAGCAATACTGACGGAAAAAACAATCTCAGGATGGAATTTACAGATCACTGATATGCTAAAATTATACAGAATCAATATTAATCATTTTAAAGATCCTCTGGAGGATAAAAGGCTCCTGCAGCTGGTAGACGACAGCCGCAGGCAAAAAGTCCTCCGGTATCTGATGCCTGATGACAGAAAGAGAAGTCTGGGTGCAGGGATCATTATCCGAAAGATACTCAACGAGAACGGTCTTTGTGAAGATTGTCTGAAGTATTCAGAAAATGGAAAGCCTGTTGCGGATAATGTTTTTTTTAATATTTCCCATGGAGGAGATTATGTTGTGGGAGTGGCCTCAGACTGTGAGGTCGGATGCGATATTGAGAAGAATGGGAATGCTCCTCTTGAGGTTGCAGAGCGCTACTTCTATTTGTCGGAGCTTGAATATATAAGATCTGCAGCTGATAAAAGCAGGGCTTTTTTTACCCTCTGGACTTTAAAGGAAAGCTATATGAAGATGACAGGACGGGGAATGAGCCTTTCCCTGGATTCCTTTGAGGTTGTTCCCCAAGGAGAAGGATTTATCCTGGGAAAATCTGTGGAAAAAGGATGCTTTTTCAAAACAGCAGAGTTTGACAGTCATATTTTTTCCGTCAGCAGAGAATTACCTTTTACTTTCGATCCGATGGATTTTCATGAGATTCTTCTGTAGAAGGGAGTTATCATCTAATTGCCGGCTTCCGATGATTACGTATATGAAAGGGATAACGGTAATCAGAATCTTCTTGAACTTTTCTCTTGAATGTGTATATAATAGGAATACTATGGTGTCTAAGTCTGATCTTGCATATCCAGACACCTGGTATTCCTGTTTTTTTGGATATGTACTTTATTTCGAAAGGAACGCAATGAGAAAATTAGCATTAAGTGATGAAATTTTAATGAAGGTTGACAAAGCTGCCCGTTACATCGGCGGTGAAGTCAACTCTGTAATGAAAGATAAGAATGACGTAGATATCCGCTTTGCCATGTGCTTCCCGGATGTTTATGAGATCGGTATGTCTAATCTGGGCATGATGATCCTCTACAACATGTTCAATGAACGTGAAGATGTCTGGTGTGAGCGTGTCTTTTCTCCGTGGATGGATCTGGATAAGATTATGCGTGAGGAACATATTCCTCTCTTTGCCTTGGAATCCCAGGAGCCTGTAAAGGAGTTTGATTTCCTTGGTATTACCCTTGGATATGAGATGTGCTATACCAATGTGCTTCAGGTACTTGACCTGAGCCATGTTTCACTTCTGGCAAAGGATCGTAAGGAAGATGACCCTATCGTCATCGGCGGCGGTGCCTGTGCATATAATCCGGAACCCATCGCAGAATTTTTTGATATGTTTTATATTGGTGAGGGTGAGACTGTCTATGATGCTCTGTTTGATGCCTATAAGGCAAACAAGGCAGCAGGCGGCTCCAGAGCAGACTTCCTGTTTGCAGCTTCCCAGATTCCCGGAATCTATGTTCCCTCTTTATACAATGTAACCTACAAAGAAGACGGCACTATTGCCTCCTTTGCACCGGAAAAAGAAGGGGTACCGGAAAAAGTCTGTAAGCAGCTGATCACCGATGTCACTAAGGATTACCGCGCAATCAAAGCTCCTGTTGTACCTTTTATCAAAGCAACCCAGGACCGTGTTACCCTGGAGATTCAGCGTGGCTGTATCCGCGGTTGCCGTTTCTGCCAGGCAGGTATGATTTATCGCCCTACCAGAGAGCGTAATGTAGAGGATTTAAAGGCAAGTGCCAGAGAAATGCTTCAGAATACAGGACATGAGGAGATTTCCTTAAGTTCTCTAAGCTCCAGTGATTACTCTGAGCTGAAGGAACTGGTAAACTTCCTGATCGAAGAATTTCATGGCAATGCTGTCAATATCTCTCTGCCATCCCTGCGTATCGATGCTTTTGCCCTGGATGTTATGAGCAAGGTACAGGATGTAAAGAAGAGCAGCCTTACCTTCGCACCGGAAGCAGGCTCCCAGCGTCTGCGTAATGTTATCAACAAAGGTCTGACAGAGGAAGTGATTCTTCACGGTGCAGGAGAAGCATTTAAGGGCGGATGGAACCAGGTAAAGCTTTATTTTATGCTTGGCCTTCCTACAGAAACAGAGGAAGATATGAAGGGAATCGCCCATCTTGCCCAAAAGATCGCTGAAACCTATTATGAGGAAGTTCCAAAAGAACAGAGGAAAGGTAAGGTACAGGTAAATGTAAGTACTTCATTTTTTGTACCAAAGCCATTCACTCCATTCCAGTGGGCAGGCATGTACAGAGAGGAAGATTTCGTAGAGAAAGCAAAGGTCGTAAAAAACGAGATCCGCGCACAGGTAAACCAGAGAAGTATCCGCTACAGCTGGCATGAGCCGGATGTTACGATCCTGGAGGGCTTCCTTGCAAGAGGTGACCGCCGCTGTGCACAGGTGATCCTGAAAGCTTATGAGAAGGGCGCAATCTATGATGCCTGGTCAGAAAGCTTTGATTATCATATATGGAAAGAAGCTTTTGCAGAAACCAATACAGACATTGATTTCTATACACTCCGGGAACGTTCTACAGAGGAGATCCTTCCATGGGATTTCATTGATGCGGGAGTGACCAAAAAATTCCTGATCCATGAATGGGAACAGGCAAAGAAAGAAACTGTAACACCAAACTGCCGTCAGAAATGTTCCGGCTGTGGTGCTATGCGTTATGGCGGAGGTGTATGTTATGAAGGTAAGAATTAAATTCAGCAAAGAGGGTCCTGTTAAATTTGTGGGACATCTGGATACCATGCGTTATTTCCAGAAAGCCATCCGCAGGGCGAATCTTCCTGTTGCTTTTTCCGGAGGTTTCAGTCCTCACATGATCATGTCCTTTGCAGCACCTCTGGGTGTTGGTACTGAGAGTCTGGGAGAGTACTTCGATCTGGAGCTGGCAGAAACTGTTCCTACTTCAGAGATTACCAGACGTCTGGATGCCGTGATGGTGGAAGGTGTCCGTGTGATCAGTACCCGTCAGGTAGAAGATGGCAAAGCAGGTAAGGCCATGTCTCTGGTAGCTGCTGCCGATTATTATGTAGAATTCCGTCCGGGCAAAGAACCGGAGATTTCCTGGAAGGATAAGATTAATGATTTCCTGGTACAGCCGGAGATCAAGGTTATGAAAAAAACCAAACGCAGTGAAAAGGAAATAGATATCCGTCCCTTTATTTATAAAATGGAACTTCAGGGAGACAAGATCTTTATGATGCTTGCTTCTGCAAGTGCCAATTATACAAAGCCGGAACTTGTAACTGATACCTTTTTCGCATGGCTCGGTGCAGAGCTTCCGGACTTTGCCTACACTATTAAACGTCTGGAAGTATATGCAGATAAGGGTACAGAGGATAACCACAAATTCGTTACTCTGGAATCATTAGGAGAAGAAGTTGAATAAGCTTATTATTACGAAAATGAAAATCTGCCAGGTTCCCTGTTATGTATGTGCCCGGGAAGAGGATGGCAGGATCATGGAGCTTCGCTTTGAACCCATAGATCATAAATCTGCCCTGGGAAACATTTATGTAGGACAGGTAGAAAATATTGCGGCCAACATCGGAGCTGCTTTTGTTCAGATTTCTGCAGGGGAACGCTGTTATCTGCAGCTGTCTGATGTTCAGGATGCCATCTATGCCTCTGTCAAAAAGGAAAACAGGCCTATAAAACCGGGAGATGAAATTCTGGTTCAGATCAACAGAGAAGCTATGAAGGGAAAGCTTCCTGCTGTGACTACCAATCTGAATTTTACAGGAAAATATCTGGTTCTCACCACAGGAGATAAGAAATTTGGACTTTCCAATAAGCTTTCCAATGATGACCGAAGCAGACTCAGCAAATGGATGGAAGAAGAGATTCACCGTCCGGATAAGGAATATGGTCTTATTGTGCGTACCAATGCAGCAGATGCATCCAAGGAAGAGCTTCTGCGGGAGCTGGAATATCTTAAATCACTGTACCGAAAAGTAGCTGTAGCCGGAAAATCCCGTACCTGCTTTAGCTGTATTTATAAAACAGAACCCATTTATATTTCTGCAGTCAGGGACATTAACAGCCGAAGCCTGGAAGAGATTCTGACAGATGTACCGGAGATTTTTCAGGAAATTTCCGGTTATCTGAAGGAAAACAGCCCGGAAGAAACAACCAAAATCCGTCTTTATGAGGATAAACTGCTTCCTTTATATAAGCTTCATCGTCTGGAGACTGCTTTGGAAGAGATCAGACACGAAAAGGTCTGGCTGAAAAGCGGGGGATTCCTGGTAATACAACAGACTGAGGCTTTTGTATCTATTGATGTAAACAGCGGAAAATTCACTGGCAGAAAGAAAATGCAGGAGACTTACCGTAAGATCAATCTGGAGGCAGCAGGAGAAATTGCCAGACAGCTGCAGCTTCGCAATCTGTCCGGCCTTATACTGATTGATTTTATTAATATGGAAAATCCGGATCATCAGGATGAACTGTTCCATGTTCTGCAGAAGCATCTGCGGCGGGATCCTGTAAAAGCAAAGGCTGTGGATATCACACCTCTGCATATTCTGGAAATGACCAGAAAAAAGGTGCGCAAACCTGTAATAGAAGAGCTCAGGGAATTACGATAAGCAGAAGTCTTTGTTTCTGGTTTGCAATAATATGATTATGTAAATCTATTTTTGCAAAAAATATTAAAAAAGAAATATTAAAAAAAAGGAAAAAACATATTGACAAATCATTTTTTGTTCGATATTATTAACGAGATGCCGCACAGAGAGGTTTAAGTGCCATAAGGCCACCATATCTGGCGAGTAAAGATTATAGGAGGTGCCACAGATGTACGCAATTATTGCAACAGGTGGTAAACAGTACAAAGTTGCTGAAGGCGACGTAATCAGAGTTGAGAAACTCGGTGTTGAAGCTGGTGAAACCGTTACTTTTGATAATGTTATTGCAGTAAGCAATGACGGATTCAAAGCAGGTGAGGATGTTAAAGGTGCCAGTGTTACCGCTACTGTAGTTGAGAATGGTAAAGCAAAGAAAGTTATCGTTTACAAGTACAAGAGAAAAACTGGATATCACAAGAAAAACGGTCACAGACAGCAGTACACTAAAGTAAAAATCGAAAAGATTAACGGTTAATCTGGTGTCATTATGATTACAATTACAGTTAAGAAGAGAAAAGGTACTTATCTGGAACTGATATCAAAGGGACATGCAGGATATGCAGAGGAAGGACAGGATATTGTCTGTGCCGCTGTATCTGTGCTGATCATCAACACAGTGAATTCTCTGGAGGCTTTTACAGACGATAAGTTTGAAGCCAAAGAGGATGATGGTTATGTTTCTATCCGATTTACAGCTCCGATTACGGAGAAGGGTAAACTTCTCATGGATTCCCTTATCCTCGGATTAACAGAAATTGAGCATAGTTATAACAATCGATATTTGACAGTAAAAGTCAAGGAGGTGTAACAACATGATGAAAATGAACCTTCAGTTATTCGCACATAAAAAGGGAGTTGGTTCTACAAAGAACGGTCGTGACTCCGAATCTAAGAGATTAGGTGCGAAGAGAGCAGACGGACAGTTTGTAAAAGCTGGAAATATTCTTTACAGACAGCGCGGAACTAAGATCCATGCTGGTGAAAACGTAGGATGCGGTAAAGATTATACTTTATTCGCACTCAAAGACGGCGTTGTAAGATTTACCAGAAAAGGACGCGATAAGAAACAGGTTTCTATCGTTCCAGTAGAAGCAGAATAATCTGGTTAGGCGAGAGGCTTCAAATCTGTCAGGGTTTGAAGCCTTTCTTTAAATTTAAAAGATGAGGTGTGTCAAATGTTTGCAGACAGAGCGAAAATTTTTATCCGCTCCGGTAAAGGCGGCGACGGCCATGTAAGTTTCCGCAGAGAATTATATGTTCCCAATGGCGGACCTGACGGCGGTGACGGCGGCCGTGGCGGAGATGTCATATTTGAGGTAGATGAAGGCCAGAACACCCTTGGCGACTACCGACACAAAAGAAAATATAAAGCTCAGGACGGTGAAGAAGGCGGCAAAAAGCGCTGCCACGGTGCCGACGGAGCAGATGTGGTATTAAAGGTTCCGGAAGGAACTGTGATCATGGACGCTGCATCCGGTAAGGTAATTGCAGATATGTCCGGTGAAAATAAAAGGCAGATCGTATTAAAGGGCGGCAAAGGCGGCAAAGGAAACCAGCACTATGCCACAGCGACCATGCAGGTTCCAAAGTATGCACAGCCCGGACAGCCGGCCCAGGAGCTGGAGGTTCTTCTGGAACTGAAGGTAATTGCTGATGTTGGACTGGTAGGATTTCCAAATGTAGGAAAATCCACCTTTCTTTCCAGAGTCACCAATGCACAGCCCAAAATTGCCAATTATCATTTCACCACCCTGAGTCCGAATCTGGGTGTAGTAGATACAGAAAACGGTGGCTTTGTCATCGCAGATATTCCCGGACTGATCGAGGGTGCATCTGAGGGTGTAGGGCTTGGCCATGAATTCCTGCGCCATATTGAGCGTACCCGGGTAATCATCCATATTGTAGATGCAGCTTCCACAGAGGGACGTGATCCTATTGATGATATTTACAAGATCAATAAAGAGCTGGAAGCCTATAATCCTGAAATTGCTTCCAGACCCCAGGTGATCGCAGCGAACAAAATCGACTGTATTTTTACAGAGGATGGGGAAGAAAGCCCCATTGATAAGCTGAAAAAAGAATTTGAACCAAAGGGTATTCAGGTATATGCCATTTCCGCTGTCAGCGGTCAGGGTGTACGTGAGCTCCTCTTCCATGTAAAAGAACTGCTGGATAACTGTAAGCAGGAACCTATCGTATTTGAACAGGAATTTTTCCCGGAAGATATGCTTATGTCCGAGAACCTTCCTTATACAGTGGAGCAGGATGCCGAGGATCCTACCATCTTTATTGTAGAAGGACCAAAGATCGAAAAGATGCTTGGTTATACAAACCTGGATTCCGAAAAAGGCTTTGCTTTCTTCCAGCGTTTTCTTAAGGAAGGCGGTATTCTGGATGAACTTGAAAAGGCAGGCATCCAGGAGGGAGATACCGTCCGTATGTACGGATTTGACTTTGACTATTATAAATAAGTTTTTCAAACAGAGGACATTAAAATATGATAACAAGTAAGCAAAGAGCATATTTAAAGGGTCTGGCAATGACTATGGACCCAATCCTTCAGCTTGGCAAGGGAGGACTTACTCCTGAGAACACTGCTTCTGTAGATGAAGCACTTGCAGCGAGAGAGCTGATCAAGATCAATGTTCTTCAGAATTGCCTGGAAGATTCCAGACAGATGGCTGAGACTCTTGCAGAACGTACCCGTTCTCAGGTGGTACAGGTGATTGGCAGAAAAATCGTACTGTACCGTGAAGGAAAAGACGACAAAAAGAAAATTGTATTGCCAAAGAAATAATAAATGGAGAATTTTATGTCTGACAGCAGAAAAAGAGTAGGAATTATGGGCGGCACCTTTGATCCCATACATCTGGGTCATCTGATCCTTGGGGAAAAAGCCTATGAACAACTCCATCTGGACAAGGTTCTTTTTATGCCAAGCGGAAACCCGCCCCACAAAAGGAACCGACAGGGAAGGGCCACAGATGATCAGCGTGTGGAAATGGTCAGGAAGGCAATCTGTGGGAATCCGCATTTTGAGCTTTCCCTGACAGAAATGCATGAAAATGGTTATACTTATACCTATCATACCCTTGAGATTATGAAAAAGCAGAATCCGGATACAGATTATTATTTCATTATCGGAGCAGATTCTCTCTATGACTTTGACTCCTGGATGAAGCCTGACAGGATCTGTCAGAACTGTATCCTGGTAGTAGCTGTCAGAAACCATACCTCAGTTGCGGAGCTGGACAGAGAAATGGAACGTCTTTCCCTTAAATATAAGGGGACATTTCTGAGACTGGATACTATGAATATTGATATCTCCAGCGAAACTATCCGCGACTGGATCAAAGAGAAAAAAAGCATTCGATATTATGTGGCGGATCAGGTGATTTCTTATATTGAAGAAAATCATATTTACAGTCCGGTCAAAGAGAAAGGATGATTTTCCAATGGCAGAATACGACTTTATAAAAATGGAGAAGAAGCTTGCCAAATATCTGGATGAAGACCGTTACGCCCACACCATGGGAGTGATGTACACCTGCGCAGCACTGGCTATGGTACACGGCTGTGATCTGACCCAGGCACAGACTGCAGGCCTTCTTCATGATTGCGCAAAATGCATTCCAAATAAAAAGAAATTAAAAATGTGCAGTCAGCACAAGATTCCGGTAACTGAATTCGAACAGACCCACCCCTTTCTGCTCCATGCAAAGCTGGGAGCCTATGTGGCAAAAGCAAAGTACGGGGTGACTGACCAGGAGATCCTTTCTTCTATCACTTGGCATACCACAGGAAAACCGGATATGACCTTGCTGGAAAAAATTGTATATATTGCAGATTATATTGAGCCTAAACGTGACAAGGCGCCAAATCTGGACTTTGTCCGTAAACTGGCTTTTCAGGATCTGGATGAATGCATGTATGAAATCCTGAAGGATTCTCTTGCCTACCTGGAGGAGAATCCCAAGGATGTTGACACTACAACCAAGGAAGCCTTCTTGTATTATAAAGATTTGCATATAAAGAGAGCTTCCCAGACAGAAAAGGAGATCAACTGATGAGCAGAGAACTGGAAATGGCAAAGCTTGCCTGCCGCGCTCTTGACGAGAAAAAGGGGAAGGATATTAAGGTGATTGATATCCATGAAGTATCTGTGATCGCAGATTATTTTGTAATTGCCAGCGCTTCCAACCAGAATCAGGTACAGGCAATGGTAGATAATGTAGATGAGACTCTGGGCAGAGCCGGATTTGAGGCAAAACAGATTGAGGGAACCCGCAATTCCAGCTGGGTACTTATGGATTACGGCGATATGATCGTTCATGTATTTGACGAAGAAAACCGTCTTTTCTACGATCTGGAAAGAATCTGGAGAGATGGAAAGGAACTGGATATCAGCCAATTTCTGGAGAAATAAAAAGCAGGAGATATGCCCACAGAACTCTGTGGCTGTATATCTCCTTTTTTCATAAATAAAATAACCTTATTTGTAAAGTCTGAACACTCCAAACACCTTGCCCAGAATCTCCAGTCCCTCATGGATCAGGATAGGATCCATAGTATCATTCTCCGGCTGAAGACGATAGTAGCCTTTTTCCTTGTAAAAAGTCTTCACTGTAGCTCCGTCCTCCATCAGTGCCACCACAATATCCCCGCTTTCTGCAGTAGACTGCTTGCGGACGAGAACCTGGTCTCCGTCAAATATTCCGGCATTTATCATACTTTCGCCTTTTACCTTCAGCATGAAGCTCTGCTCATTTGGCATAAACTCTGCAGGAACAGGAAAATATCCCTCAATATTCTCCACCGCAAGAAGAGGCTGTCCGGCAGCCACAGTACCCACGATCGGTACATTTACCACCTCACGGCGTACCAGATTGAAATTGTCATCAATGATCTCTATAGCACGGGGTTTGGTAGCATCTCTGCGGATGTATCCGTTTTTCTCCAGAGCTTCCAGATGTGAATGCACGGAGGAGGTTGACTTAAGGCCTACTGCCTCACAGATTTCACGTACTGCCGGAGGAAAGCCTCTGTTCAGGATTTCATTTTTGATATAATCAAGAATCTCCTGCTGTTTCTGTGTAATTCTGCCATATGCCATAACGGTTGTACCTCCCGAATCTTTTATAATTTATAATTATAACACATCCTGTACTTAAACGCAAACGGATATTCGGAAAATACGTTCGTTACTGTTCTCTTCGTTCACAGTAACGTAGCCAAAATTCATTCCTGATTGCCTACGGCAATGGAATTTTGGCTTGCATGTCTCGGGATAGTGGTGTGTGAACAGCAACATACGTTCTACTCTTGTTTTTATATAGATATGATGTTACAATATTTTGGAATGAATTTTTTAAAGGAGGCAGCCCTTTGCCTGATAATCATAAAAAACAAAAAAAAGCGCCGGGAATCCTTGCCAGATTCAGCAAAATATTTGGCCTGAATATCGGAACCATTATGTTTGGAGTACTGTTTGTATATATGGCTTTCAGTGGAATTCTGTATCTGACTACTCCCCATATAGAATCCTACCAGGTAACCTCCGGCCCCTTATCAAGAAATGAAACCTATACCGGTCTTGCAGTGAGGGAAGAATCTGTCTGCAAGGCTTCCTCATCCGGATATATCACCTATTATGCCAGAGAAGGAAGTAAGATCAATGCAAACGGAGCTGTATACGGAATCAGCAGCACGAAATCCGCTTCCTCCACCTCCCAGCTTTCCCAGGATGAGCTTTCCAGTATAAGAAATGATATGATGAGCTTTTCCAAAAGCTTTAATTCCAGTAAATTTAACAATACCTACAGTTTCAAATATGATCTGAAGGGAAATATCCTTCAGTATGCAGAAAGCGCAGCTTCTACAGCACCTCTGACCTCTGATGAAAGGGATACAGACCAGGATTCATCCGATAACACCGCAGACACTGCGGAACAGGTCACCAGCTATGTAGGAGATGAATCTATAAACAAGGCAGAATCTGACGGGATCATCCTGTACTCTGTGGATAATTATGAGGGCAAAACTGTAGATACTGTCACTGCAGAGGACTTTGACCAGAATTCCTACCATGAAACAGATTTAAAAACTTCAGATTCTGTTAAGTCAGGAGATGATATTTACACGATCATTACTGATGAACGCTGGAGTCTTTTAATCCCCTTAAGTGACAAACAGGCAGAGAAATTAAAGGATCGGTCTGCCATCCGTGTAAAGTTTCTGAAGGATGATATGACTCAGACCGGTGATTTTTCTATTATTACCATTGATGGCGGCAAATACGGACAGATTGATTTCAGCAAGGGACTGATCCGTTATGCATCTGACCGTTTTCTGGATATTGAGCTTGTAACCAATACAGTGGTAGGATTAAAGATTCCCCTTTCCTCCATTGTGACCAAGGACTTCTATGTGATCCCGGACAAGATGGCAGCTACTGATCCCAAAACCGGCAATACAGGTTTTATAATGGAAGAGAAGACAAAATCAGGAAAAAATGCTTCTGTCTTTAAGGATGTAAGTATTTATGCAAAAATTGAGGATCCGGTCACAGATCAGACAAAGGAATCCTCGGAAACCACCTATACCTATTATGTAGACAAAAGCGCTTTCAAAGAAGGTGATGCCATTGTAAATCAGGAAACAGGTGAACGCTATATCATAGGAGAAACAGATACTCTGGAAGGCGTGTACTGCATTAATAAAGGCTATGCTGTTTTCCGCCGTATTGAGGTACTTGACCAGAATGAGGAATACGCTATTGTTTCCAGAAATACCACCTATGGTCTCTATAGATATGATCATATCGTAAAAAACGCAGATAAAGTAAAAGAAGAAGATATTTTGTATTAAAGCCATTAACTTAAAAATAAGAGGAGGCAGTAAAATGTTAGCAGATAATTTGGCAACTGTGCAGAAAAATATAGAACAGGCCTGCCTGAAAGCAGGACGTGACCCCAAAGAGGTAACCCTTGTAGCAGTAAGTAAAACAAAGCCTGTGGAAATGCTTCAAGAGGCTTATGATGCAGGTGCCCGTGTGTTTGGAGAAAATAAGGTACAGGAGATCATGGATAAATATGACAGACTGCCCTCAGATATCCAGTGGCACATGATCGGTCATCTGCAGCGCAATAAAGTAAAATATATTATTGATAAGGTTGCAATGATCCATTCCGTGGATTCTGTGCGTCTGGCTCAGACCATTGAGCAGGAAGCTGCAAAAAAAGATCTCTGTATGCCGGTACTCATCGAAGTGAATGTAGCGGAAGAGGATAGCAAATTTGGCCTGAAAACCTCTGAAGTCCTTCCTTTTATAGAAGAAATTGCTTCTTACCCCCACCTGAAGGTAATGGGACTTATGACGATTGCTCCTTTTGTCTCAGATCCCGAGGAAAACAGAGAAGTTTTTCGCAAATTAAGGAAATTAAGTGTTGACATCAGGGAAAAAAACATTAATAATATTACTATGAGTGTTCTGAGCATGGGAATGACCAATGACTATCAGATCGCTGCTGAGGAAGGATCAACAATGGTGCGTGTGGGAACAGGTATCTTTGGTGAAAGAGATTACTCAATAAAAGAAGAATAAAGAAGATTGGAGATTAAAATGGGCGTTTTAGATAAATTTTTAGATGCCATCAAATTAAATGATGATTATGATGACGATGGATTTCTGGACGATGATCTGTTAGAAGGAGAGGATGACGAGGATTTCCTGGATGATGATTTTGAGGACAAACCAAAGAAGAAATTCTTTGATAAATTCACTAAAAAGAAGGATTCCTCTGAGGACGAAGACTTTGATGATTTCGATGAGAAGCCACTGAAATCAGAATCCAAACAGACATCTTCCCTTAAACAGCCAACAGCTTCCGCTGCAGCGAAAGCTCCGGCCAGACAGGAACGTGCAGAACGCCAGACACGTCCGGCAGCATCTTCCAAGATCACTCCTATGAGAAGCAGCCGTAAAGCTTCCCAGGGACCAAATATGGAGGTGTGCGTGATCAAACCGTCTTCTATGGAGGATACCCGTGAAATCGCAGATACACTGGTCGACAACTCTACTGTAATTTTAAATCTGGAAGGAATCGATGTGGAACTGGCACAGAGAATCATTGATTTCACATCAGGGGCCTGTTATTCTCTGGGCGGAAGCCTTCAGAAAGTATCCAGCTACATTTTTGTACTTGGACCTTATAATGTAGACATCACCGGTGATCTCCAGAATATACTGGGAGGAGCTGCACCTTCTGTGCGCGCAGGCTATTGATCTCCCATGGAGAAGAATGACTTCTTTTTAAAGAGGATCCGTGAACTGGCTGATCTTTCTTACCAGAGAGATATTGTGACTTTTTCGGATTTTCTTAATCTGAATGAACAGAATATGGTTAATAGTCTCCGGCAGCAATTTCCGCAGATCATTGTGGAATCCTCCGGCGGCTATGCGAATGCGGAGCGTCAGATGGTGGCTTTTCATCCTGATGCTCTTGCTTTTACCTGGGAATATCCTATAGACTGCCTGAAGATTGAACCAAAATCCCTGAAATTTTCAGAAGAACTGACCCACAGAGATTATCTGGGTGCCCTGCTGAATCTGGGCGTGGACAGAGCCATGATTGGGGATATCCTGGTTCAGGAAAAGGCTGCCTGGTTTTTCTGTAATAAAAAAATGACGGATTTTTTTATTAAAAATCTGTGCCGTGTCCGTCATACCAATATTCTGATCACTGTTGTAGATAAGCAGGCGGAACTTCCTGCACCTAAAATGGAAACTATTCATGGCACCTGTGCCTCTGTCCGTCTGGATTCTCTCATTGCACTGGCTTTTAAAGCATCCAGAAGCAGTATGGTGTCTTATATTGAAGGGGGACAGGTTTTTGTAAATGGAAAGCTGATTACCTCCAATGGTTATGAACCCAGAGAGGGAGATATTATCTCAGTCAGAGGGAAGGGACGTTTTATCTATGATGGCATGTCCCATCAAACCAGAAAAGGACGGAGCAGTATACAGTTAAGTTTATATATTTAAATGACAGGAGGGTATTGAAATGGCAGAACAGAAATTACTTGTAAAACGTGAGGGAGATTTTCATTATCCAATCTATTTTGAAAAAGATTTTTCCGGACTGGCACAGGCTGTAAGGGAAGAAGGACTGTCCGGACATAAAATTTGTGTTGTCACTGACAGTCACGTAGAGCCTTTGTATCTGAAGTCTGTAATGGATTCTCTGCAGGAGGTTTCTTCCCAGATATTTTCCTTTGTCTTTGAAGCAGGGGAAAAAAATAAGAATCTGGACACAGTACAGGAACTGTACCGTTCTCTTATTGAACATGAAATGGACCGCAAGGGGCTCCTGGTTGCTTTAGGAGGCGGTGTGGTAGGTGATCTGACCGGATTTGGTGCAGCCACCTATCTGAGAGGAATTGATTTTATCCAGGTTCCAACCACCCTTCTTTCCCAGGTTGACAGCAGTGTGGGCGGAAAAACCGGTGTGGATTTCCAGCAGTATAAAAATATGGTTGGAGCTTTTCATCAGCCCCGTCTTGTCTATATGAATCTGTCTGCTTTAAATACACTTCCCCAAAAAGAATTTGCCTGTGGAATGGGTGAAATCCTGAAAACCGGTCTTATCTGTGACGGAGAATTTTTCCGATTTATCTGTTCAAATCAAAAAACAATCCAGGAGCTGGATTATACCCTTCTGTCCCAAATGATCCGCAGATGCTGTGAGATCAAAGCAGGAGTGGTAGAACGTGATCCCAAAGAGCAGGGTGAGAGAGCTCTTCTGAATCTTGGACATACAGTTGGACATGCTGTGGAGAAATTAAAGAATTTCCAGCTGCTCCATGGTCAGTGTGTAGGGCTCGGTCTGGTCGCAGCTGCATATCTTTCCATGCAGAGAGGACTTCTGACTCAGGAAGAATATAATGAAATCCGTAATGGATGTGAAGCCTTTCATTTGCCCCTTGCTGTAGATTCTCTGAAAGCCGAGGAGATTCTGGCAGCCACAAAGAAGGACAAAAAAATGGAAGCCGGACATATTAAATTTATCCTGATGGATGGAATCGGCAAAAGTTTTATTGACAAAACCGTGACGGATATGGAACTTTTAAGCGCCATCCGGGAGATTCTGTCATGAAAAGGGAAGGAACTTCAAATCTCCCTTTTCCTGCCTGGACAGGTATGGTCCTGACTCTGCTTCTTATCCTGATAGATCAGGTAACAAAGTTTCTGGCACTGTCACAGTTAAAGGGAAATCCGGATATCATTCTGATCCCAGGTGTTTTACAGCTGAAATATCTGGAAAACAGAGGAATGGCCTTTGGAATGCTTCAGGGAAAGATTCCTCTGCTGATAGCTTTATGTCTTCTGTTTTTCTGTGTATTTTTGTATATTTATATTAAAATCCCCAAAACACGGTATTATCTTCCTCTCATCTGTACAGCCCTTGTTCTGGCGGCAGGTGCTGTTGGAAATCTGATCGACAGAGTATTCCGCGGTTATGTGATCGATTTTATTTACTTTTCACTGATTGATTTTCCTGTATTTAATGTGGCAGATATTTATGTGGTATGCAGCGGCATATTTTTGGTTTTTTGCGTATGTTTCAAATATAAAGATGAAAACGATTTTCGCTTTCTGAATAGAAAAAATTAGGAGCAGAAATGAAAATTCTTAATTATGTAGTTTCAGACGGTCAGTCCGGTATCCGGATTGACCGGTATCTTTCCGATTCAAACGAAGACCTTTCCCGTTCTTACATTCAAAAGCTTCTGAAAGAACAAAAGGTTACAGTTCAGGGAACTTTTGTCAAGGCAAACTATAAGGTACAGGCAGGAGATGTGATCACTGTGGAAGTGCCGGATATGACAGAGCCTGACATTCTTCCGGAGGACATTCCTCTGGATATCCTTTATGAAGATGAGGATGTTCTTGTAGTTAACAAGCCAAAGGGAATGGTAGTGCATCCCAGTGCAGGGCATACTACAGGGACACTGGTAAACGCCATCATGGCACACTGTAAGGAGAATCTGTCCGGTATCAATGGTGTCCTGCGTCCGGGAATCGTCCATAGGATCGATAAGGATACCACAGGAGCACTTCTGGTCTGCAAAAATGATAATGCCCACAGAGATCTTGCCCTACAGTTGAAGGAGCACTCTATCAAACGTCGCTACCGCGCAATTGTAGCAGGTGTGATCAAAGAAAATGAGGGAACCATTGAGGGTCCTATCGGACGTCATCCGGTTGACCGAAAAAAAATGGCGATCAATTACAAAAACGGAAAAGAGGCAGTCACTCATTACAGGGTACTGGAGCGTTTTCCCAATGCCACCTATGTGGAATGCCGTCTGGAAACAGGGCGCACCCATCAGATCCGTGTCCACATGACAAGTATAGGGCATCCCCTGCTTGGCGATGAAGTATATGGCTCAGGCAAGAATCCTTACCATCTTCAGGGTCAGACTCTTCATGCCATGATTTTGGGATTTGTGCATCCATCTACAGGAGAATATATGGAGTTTACAGCACCTTTACCAGAATATTTTGAGAAGCTTTTGGAAAAATTGCGAAAATAGTTTGCTTTTTCAACAATATAATGTATAATATATTTACAATAAGCTAGGTGACAGAAGGGAGTGTAGTATTATGAATAGTACAAGTTCAATTATCACAATCGGTCGTGAATATGGAAGCGGCGGAAGACAGATTGGTCAGGAAGTTGCCAAATATTTCGGAATTAAATGCTATGATAAGGAGCTTCTTGAACATGCAGCCAATGAGAGCGGAATCTGCAAGGAGCTTTTTGAAAATCATGATGAAAAACCAACCAACAGCTTTCTGTATTCTCTTGTAATGGATACATATTCCTTTGGTTATTCCTCAGCAGGCTTTACAGATATGCCAATGAATCATAAGGTTTTCCTGGCCCAGTTTGATGCCATCAAGAAACTGGCTTCCGAGGGTCCTTGCGTAATGGTGGGACGATGTGCAGATTATGCTCTGGCTGAATATAAGGATTGTTTCAGTGTATTTGTACATGCAGATATTGACTGGCGAATCAGCCGTTTATCTCAGAAACACAATAAAACAGCCAAAGAAGCCAAGGACATGATCAACAAAACCGATAAGAGCCGTTCCAGCTATTATAATTATTATACTAATAAAAAGTGGAGCGCTGCATCCAGCTATAATCTGTGTGTAGACAGCAGTAAGCTGGGGATCGACGGAGCAGCAAAAACCATTATCCAGACTGTACAAATTTTTGATTCCACAAAATAATAACTGTTAAAAAGTCCTCTGCTAATGCAGAGGATTTTTTTGTCCTGTATTTTTATTAAAATTCTATTAAATGCAGAGACTTTTATTAAAATAAATGTTATAATCGTAACAGTTTATAAAGGAGGACAATATGAAATTTCGTTGGGATAACAAATATCTGCACTGGGGTGTAACCGCTTTTATGGTAATTGCCGCCAGTATGCTGTTTTATTATGGGATTTTCCATATGAAAACGCTGATCACCGGAATCAAAACATTTCTGGGAATCATGGCACCTATTGTATATGGTGTGATCCTTGCCTATGTTCTGAGCCCCCTGATTAATTTAATGGAGAAAAAGCTTATTTATCCACTGCTTGATAAAAGAGAGATCCATTTACAGAAAAAAGGCAGGAAAGCTGTCCGCTGGGCATGTGTTCTGGTTTCCATGCTTGCCTTCTGGATCCTTATCTATACTTTGATCATGATGGTGCTTCCACAGCTGATCCGAAGCTCCATGAATATTATTTACAGCTTTCCTTATTATGTAAAGGTCATTGAGAAATGGCTGAATTCTTTTGTACAGCATGGATGGAAGCTGAATTCTGAAACCATCGATATGATGAATCAGTATTCTGCCAAATTGCAGGAGTATCTCACCACCAATATTCTTCCACAGATGCAGAATATGCTGAAAAATGTTTCTGATGGAATCTTTGATGTACTGATCTTCATGAAAAACTTTCTCATCGGTGCCATTGTGGCTCTCTATGTGCTTGCAGACAAGGAGAAGTTTATTGCTAAGAGCAAAATGTTTGTATATGCCATTTTGCCTTCCAAATGGGCAAACACACTGATCCATGCCATGCGCTTCACAGACAAAACCTTTGGCGGTTTTCTCTATGGTAAACTGGTGGATTCCGCCATCATCGGTATCTTATGCTATATTGGAATGCTTTTATTGGATATGCCTTATCCCATTCTGATCAGTGTGGTCATTGGTGTGACTAATGTGATTCCTTTTTTTGGACCATACATTGGGGCAATCCCCTGTATTCTTCTGATTTTAGTGGTTGATCCCCTGAAGGGTATCTACTTTGCAATTTTCATTCTGCTTCTTCAGCAGTTTGACGGAAATATCCTTGGTCCAAAAATCCTGGGCGAAACCACCGGTCTGTCCAGCTTCATGGTCATTGTAGCCATTCTCATAGGCGGAGGACTGTTCGGAGTTCCGGGTATGATCGCAGGAGTACCGGTATTTGCAGTGCTTTATGCAATGATATGGAGATTGATCAGTCATTCCCTTGGCGATAAAAAAATGCCTCTTGAGGAGGAATCCTATGTAGATATCGATTGCCTGAACACGGAAACCGGCGAAGCGATCCCCCTGAAAAAACAGGAGAGGCACCACATTTCACCGGAAAAGCTGGAGGCCCAGAAAAATAATTTCTTTATGAAAATCTGGAATCCTTTATGCAGAATCGTGTGTATTATCTGGGAGTATATCAAAAAACTTGTAAACTCCCTGTGGCTTTATATAAAGAAATTATTTCTGCAGATAAAAGATAAGATAAAAAATAATAAAAATACATCAGAAAAATAGTTACTGATATATAAGAAAGATATTATAAAAGATATGAGGGGAAATCAAAAATGAAATTACTGATACAGAGGGTAAACTATGCGCAGGTATGCGTAGATGGAGAAATTGTAGGCAAAATTGGAAAGGGCTTCCTGGTTTTTGTAGGGGTCGGTCAGAATGACACCAGAGAAATTGCTGACAAATATTTGAAAAAAATGCTGGGACTTCGAATCTTCGAGGATCAGAATGGAAAGACCAATCTGTCCCTGAAGGATGTTAACGGAGAGCTTTTGATGGTATCCCAATTTACCCTGTATGCTAATTGCAGACACGGTAACAGACCGGGCTTTACAGATGCCGGTGCTCCGGATATGGCCAATGAACTGTATGAATATATGCTGAACGAAGCTGCAAAACAGGTTCCTGTGGTAGAACATGGTATTTTTGGTGCAGATATGAAAATATCTCTTGAGAACGATGGCCCCTTTACCATTATCCTGGATGAATCACTTCTCTGATAAGGTAACAATAATCAATTTTGGCATCTTTTTGTATAGAATATAATGGGGGCTTTATACTAAGATGAAGCGAAAAACAAACAACAGGAAGCAGTGTCTGGCAATATTGGTGCTGACTATGCTCATACTGACATTATCCGGCACCGGATTGATGACAACTGCAGTCCGCACAGAGGCTGCCCAGAAGAAGACCGGATTTATTAAGAAAAACGGTTCCTGGTATTACTATGATCAGAAAGGGAAACTGGCAAAGGGCTGGTATAAAACATCTTCAGGTCATATGTATTATTTTGGAAAAACCGGTGCAGCAAAGGCCGGAATCCTGTCCATTTCCGGAAAGAAATACTGCTTCAATGAGAAGGGTAAAATGCTTACCACCTGGCAGACCGTCAATGGAAAGAATTATTTTTTTGATGAGAAAAAGGGCTATATGTACACTGGCTGGATCACTACAACCGCCGGAAATAAATATTATTTCTGGAAGGATGGTGTGATCCGTTCCGGTTTCCGAAAAGTAGGAAACAAGATATATTGTTTCTCAGATAAGGGAAAAATGCTGAAAAACTGCTTTGCCAAAAAAGGAAAGGCTACTTATTATCTGAAATCCAATGGAACTCTGGCTAAGGGACGTCTTAAGATTCAAAAATACTGGTATTCCTTCCACCGTGAAACCGGACAGCTTGTACGGAAGGGATGGTACAAGGAGACAGATGGTTCCTATTATTATGCCGCATCCAATGGAAGATTGGTGAAGGGTTTTTATAAGCCGGATTCTTATTATCGGTATTTCCGTTCTTCTGACTGTAAATTAATGACAGGATGGCAGGAAATTGACGGTTATAAATACTATTTTAAAGAAAAAAACGGCATCCGTTATGATAATTGCTTCCTGAAGGATAAATCTGGAAACAGATATTATTTTGACTCAAATGGCAAGCTGGTTGTCAAAAAATGGGTCAAAAAATCCAGTTCCTATTACTATTCCCAGGCAGACGGTACACTGGCCTCCGGATGGCTTACACTGGGGGGAAACAAATATTATCTGAATCCTTCTACCTGTGTAAGGGAAATCGGATGGGTCACTGTAGATGGAGAAAAATACTATCTGGATCCCGCCACAGGCATCCTGGCTCAAAATCAATGGGTCGGCACTGATTACGTAGGAGAGAACGGAGCAATGATACCTGAGTATCATAAAGTGTCGTTTCGGTGGCCTTTAAACTCCAGTTACAATTATATCAGCAGCTATTTCGGAAACAGAGAATCTCCGGGAGGTATTGGTTCCACCAATCATAATGGCATCGATATTCCGGCACCTACAGGCACACCGATCTATGCAGCAGACAGCGGTACAGTCATTACAATGCAAAAACCGTCAGAAAGCGGAGGTGCAGGCTATTATACCAAAATTGACCATGGAAAAGGATTTGTCACTGAATATATGCATCAATCTAAATTTCATCCCAAAGTCAAAGTCGGTACCAAAGTAACCAAAGGACAAATTATTGGATATGTTGGCAGTACCGGCAACAGTACCGGACCACATTTACATTTTGGTGTGATCGCAAATGGTACAAATCAGAATCCATTAAATTACGTAAAGCGTCCCTCATAAAAGGGATGCTTTACCACATATAACAGACTCATTTAAGGGTTTATGTGTAATTTATCTTGATCTATTTGAAAAACCGGCGTTTGTCGTATAGATTGAACGCCCACTTCTACAGGAGCAAATGAGCAAATGAATAACCAAAACGATTATAATGACAACAAAAAAATTACCTATCATGAACAAACAGATATTTCTAATATTCTGAAGCTTCGTGAAGTTCTGAAAACTCTTCCTCCTTTCTGCAGGGATTATTTCAGGGCTATGGATCCGGTTACCACAACCAATACCAGAATTTCCTATGCCTATGACATACGGATCTTTTTCCAGTTTTTACTGGATGAAAACCCTGCCTTTAAAAATTACTCTTTAAAGGATTTTACTGTTGATGTCCTGGATCAGTTAAAGGCGGTTGATATTGAGGAATATCTGGAATATCTGAAGGTCTACAAAAATGGTGACAAAACCGAAACCAATGGGGAACGCGGAATGAAACGTAAGCTTTCTGCTTTAAGAAGCTTTTACGCCTATTATTTTAAACATGAATTCATAAAAACAAATCCAACTGTTCTTGTGGATGTACCAAAGATCCATGATAAAAGCATCATTCGGCTGGATTCCGATGAGGTTGCTCTCCTGCTGGATCACATAGAACATTGCGGCGATGAGCTTACCGGACAGAAAAAGGCTTATTATGAAAAAACAAAAGAACGGGATCTGGCTATTGTTACTCTCCTGCTCGGCACAGGAATACGTGTATCTGAATGCGTAGGACTGGATGTGGAGGATATTGATTTTAAAAATAATGGTATCAAGATCACCCGAAAAGGCGGCAACGAAATGGTTGTATACTTCGGTTCGGAAGTGGAACGGGCTCTGCGCCAATACCTGACAGTTCGGGAGGGAGTTACTCCTGTAACCGGACATGAACACGCTCTCTTCTACTCTACTCAGCGAAAACGCATTGGTATCCAGGCTGTAGAAAACCTTGTAAAAAAATATGCACGGGCAATTACTACAACCAAGAAAATCACCCCCCATAAGCTCCGAAGTACTTATGGTACTGCTCTCTATCAGGAAACAGGTGACATATACCTTGTAGCCGACGTATTGGGCCATAGAGACGTTAATACAACCAAGAAGCATTATGCAGCCATGGATGACGCAAGACGGCGTAAAGCGGCTTCTGCAGTGCATTTACGGGAAGATTAAAAAGGAGCAGATCAGAAACTGATCTGCCCTAATTTTTATTCTCTGGACTGATTATTCATCAAAATTTGTCTCAAAAACCCCCTCCGGAGTCCGCATTGTCAGAACTCCCAGATTAAATTCATCATCCATCACTGTAATATGATATTCAAAAATAACATCATCATCAAATTTGGACAATAAAACATAAGAACCATTTTCCTTCCCATCTATCTGATCACAGATATCATTATATACCGCTTCCCCTGAAATGCTTCTGGGATACCCGGCTTCTGTAATTTTTTTCTCAATTGCATGGTATAACTCTTCCATTTTTATTAACCTCTTTCTGTGCCACAAAAAGGATATCTGGCATGTTATATGGAGATATCCTTTTCGCATTTCGTTATGTAATTTTAAAATTTAATAAGAGTCATTTCCTGGTTGTCATTATTATAAAGCCACGATAACTTTCTCATGGAATATTTCAGGAAGTTCTTCTTTGTCTAAAGACATACTGATTATAAAAGTAACGTTAAACTGAGTTCCAATGGATTCTAACTGCTCAAGGGTACTTGTAACATCCTTACCCTCCAGCTTGGCTACCTTCAGAAAACTGTCAAGATAAATCTGCTCGAGATCATGATCCTGTGAAAGAATACCACAAATAAATCCTACAAATTCATCTGCATTCTTAATCGGGAAGCCGGATACATCGATCAGACGAACCTTATTATTCAGTTCATACATGTGCTTGGTGCTTTTGTCCAAATAAACAATGCTACCATTCGCTTCTTTAACCGCTCCATTCACTTTGTCTAAAAGTACTTTTGTTTTGCCTTTACCTTTCTTTCCTACAATCAGTTCAACCATCCTGTTTTCCTCCTTAGACACATATAATATTAATTATTACTAAATTCCTCAATTAATATGTTTCAATTATAGTGCATATTATCATAAAATTCAAGAGGTTATTTGCTTTTTTTGTGAATTTTTATTGAATTTAAAAAAATGCATGTTTTTACTGGAATTTAACTTCTGAATTTCGTTTGTCAAGCGTTCATCTGTAACGTGATTATACAATTCCATTGTCATTTTCATAGAAGCATGACCCATGATATCCTGCAATGTTCTTGGGTCAACTGTTTGTAACCGCTGGTTTACTATGGCTTCTGCTGACTTCTCGTCATTCGTTGTTACTCACGGATTTCATACTCTGTTTCCATCCGCTGACGAGACCTCCCTAGGTACCACACGTCACTTTCTCTCCATATATCTGCCACATTTACTACAGATAATTCCGAGTAGTTATTGGACTTCGACTTGTTATGCAGCCTTATCCTTAACTGTAGCCTGATGTGATTTCTATTCGTCAGACCGGAGATTTGCCTCCACCTTCCTTCAGATTCCCCTCGCGTTAATCATGGTCGTTGCCATGAATAGGACACCCTTGGTCTCGGCTGTATCCTTCCCACTACTAGGGCGGATTAGGAACTTTCATCCATTAGCGACGTGCGCCGCTAGGCGCACATAAAAAACCCTGTTGCTCACGCACCAGGGTTTTGGTTTATCCATCCGTATTTAACAAAAGATTAGGCTTCTATTCAACTTCTGAAAACTCATCTTTTCCAACATTACATAATGGGCATTCAAAATCTTCCGGAACATCTTCCCATTTTGTTCCTGGTGCAATACCACCTTCCGGGTATCCAATCTCCTCGTCATACTCCCATCCGCATACATCACATACATATTTCATTATTGAATCCTCCTTTTAAAATATTGTTCATTCACAGCTATTTTGATTTTGTATCCTTATTACTCTATAGTATTCGTATGTACAAAGTTTATTTTAACATTTCCATAATCCATGTAAATTGCAGTATGCATATACTTCCTCCACCTGCTCTCCGTCACAAAGACAGAAATCTGCAACCGGCTCCTGTCTTGGATTTAACTGTTTTCTATAAACGCCCTGATTGGTATTTAATTTAATGTAATCCATTCAATAAAGTGTTCTTCAAGCATTGGATGTTTGATTTCTCCAACACAACATGAACCAGATTACCGTCTAGTGTATATACCGGTACATGCTTCTCGACAGCAACATCTGTCACTCCGGCTTTCAGTTCCGGCATCAGCTCTCCACAACAAATTACAGGTACACCTTTGTCTTTACCTTTTCAACAATGTTTCCACAATGCTTACATACATAATATTTTACTTCCATGTCTATTCTCTCTTAATAATTCTCTGCACGTACTTCAAAATAACTCTGCGGATGATTGCATACCGGGCATACCTCTGGAGCCTTTGTTCCGACTACAATATGTCCACAGTTACGGCATTCCCATACCTTCACTTCGCTCTTCTCAAACACCTGAGCAGTTTCAATGTTCTTAAGAAGTGCACGATATCTCTCCTCATGGTGCTTTTCAATTTCTCCTACTGCTCTAAATTTTGCTGCAAGCTCAGGGAAACCTTCTTCCTCTGCTGTTTTAGCAAAGCCATCATACATATCTGTCCACTCGTAGTTCTCTCCTTCTGCAGCAGCAGCTAAGTTTTCTTTTGTATCACCAATTCCTGCTAATTCCTTGAACCACATCTTTGCATGTTCTTTCTCATTATCTGCAGTCTTTAAAAACAATGCTGACATCTGCTCGTAACCTTCCTTTTTCGCTACAGAAGCAAAATAGGTATACTTATTTCTTGCCTGTGATTCCCCTGCAAATGCCTCCTGTAAATTCTTCTCTGTCTGTGTTCCTGCATATTTGTTTGCTGCCATCTCTTTTACCTCCGTTTTCTTTACTACTTTTTCAAAATCTGATGCCGGGTGCTTGCACAAAGGACATATAAAGTCATCTGGTAATTCCTCGCCTACATATTCATATCCGCAAATTCTGCATCGCCATATTGTCTGACTGTCCTCTGTTTTTCCAACCTCCTGTGGCTTAGGCTTAATATTATTCTGATAATAATCATATGTTACTGAAGGAACATTGCTTAAAACTTCCATATCGGTTATCTCACCGATAAACATCGTATGTGAACCCAAGTCCTCTGTTTTAGTAACTGTCACAGAAATGTATGCATTTGTACCTTCTGTAATATAATAAATACCATTTGTGCCCCTGGCACACTGCTCAAATGCTTCAAACTTATTGGTATCTCTTCCTGATTGGAAGCCAAAATGTTTGAACAATTCAAATTGTGCCTTCTGACTTAAGACTGATACAGTAAATTTTCCGGTTCTTTGAATCATATCATGCGTATAATTTGCCTTATTTACACAGATACTTAACTGGTTTGGTGCCGAAGCTGCCTGAATGGCTGTATTAATGATGCATCCGTTATCTTTTTCTGCTTCTTTAGCGGTCAATATAAACAGTCCATAACTCAACTTATACATTGCTTTCCTATCCATGCTGTCCCCCCTTTACCTTCTCCCTGCATTTCGGGCAAATGCCTTTAAACGAAATATCATAATCCACAAATTCAATTCCATGAGTGTTATGAATTCTTTCCAGCAAATCCGGTATTTGATCCATATCCACATCAAAAATTTCACCGCACTTTATACATCTTACATGGTAATGATTTTTCAATATAAAATCAAATCGGTTCGGTCCATCCGGAACTTCAACCTTTCTTAATGCACCTTCCTCTACCAATATATCAAGATTTCTATATACAGTTCCTTTTCCAATTGTTGGATATGCTTCTTTTATAAATTCATACACTTCATTTGCCGTAACGTGTCTTCTCATTTCGTATACGGTATTTCTTACAAGATCTTTTTGAATGGTATTTCTCCTACTTGTCATTCGTCTTCCTTATTAGGATTAGTTCTTAATAAGGATTATATACCACTATTATCCTGTTGTCAATAAAAATAGTAATAATTATCATTATTATAAAAACTGCCAAACTGAGCATCTTTTACCTGAATAACTATTTTATTTTGCGTTCAAATACATATTCTGAATCTGAAGATAAATCAGACCTAAACGAATATCCGAGTCTGTCAAATTTCTGAATCTCCACCGGATTTTCAATATTATTTTCCGCTATGAATCTGACCATTTCACCACGAGCCATCTTGGCATAGGTACCTTTTGTTACCAATTTATCTCCGGATAACTCACAAAATACAATCGTAATATATCTGTCCTGTGGTGTCAGATACTTTTCTATACATTTTGAGTATTCTTTTGATGCAAGATTAATGATAATCCTACTGTCATCGATTACTGAGCGGTATAACAATTCTCCCCAGTACTCATACAGATTTTTTGCATCTCCAATTCCAACCTTTGCCTGCATTTCAAGACGATAAGGAGTCACACCATCCATTGGTTTTAAAATGCCATAAAACGCAGACAAGATTCTTAAATGATTTTGCAAATACTCAAACTGCTGGATTTCAAACACAGATGGTGCCATATATTGAAATGCAATCCCTTCATATGCTAAAACAGCCGGAGTAAGCCTGTTATAAAGATCCATATTTTCCAATCTGTTAAAGTTCTGCTCTGCAATCTTGTCATTACATTTCCAGATAGCTTTCAGTTCTTCTTTTGATTTGCTTTTCATCCAGTTTAATACTTCTGCTGTCTTATCAATATAGACAGGCAGTTCAACCGGTGCTAAGTTATCGGTATCTACAATCATCTTTTTTGCAGGTGATAAAATAATCTTCATTATGCCAATTCCTTAAGCATATTTTCAGGATCATCTGCCGCCTTGACTTTATCATTTGCCTTTATAATGATTCCCTGCTCATCAATAAGATATGTAGTTCTTACTACACCCATAGATACTTTTCCATAATTTTTCTTTTCTTTCCAGACATCATATGCTTCAATAACTTTACGCTCCGGATCTGCTAATAGCGTAAATGCCAGTCCGTATTTTTCTTCAAATCTCTTGTGAGACGCTACAGAGTCCTTGCTTACTCCGAGAATAACAGCTCCCTTCTCAGTAAACTGTGGATAACGCTCAGAAAAGCCACATGCCTGCTTCGTACATCCTGGTGTATTATCCTTTGGATAAAAATATAAGATCACTTTTTTTCCTGCATAATCGCTTAATTTATGCACTTCTCCGTTCTGATCCGGCAATTCAAAATCCGGTGCTTTTATTCCTAACTCTAACATTTACTATTCCTCCGCTTTTGTATTTTCCACCTGTTTTCTTGTTCTTTTATTACCTAAAATCATTTTATGACCAGAATAGACTGCCATGATCATGCATATCAGAGAGCCAAATGCAAAGTATTTGTGTGCTGCTTTTAACCCTTTATATCCTGTATAAAAAGTTCCAATCATTGGGATTAAAGCTACTACTGACCAATATTTATGTGCTTTCATGTAATTTCTCCATTTTTCAGTGTATTCAATTCTAATTATACGCTACCACATTCCTATGTCAATTTGATAATAGAGCATTCCTATAAAATTTTTCAGAATATCATGGTTAAAACTATGTATTGTTATCATTTAATTTTTCTTTGAAAAAATCTGACAAAAAGCTTTCTTTCAGGAGATTACTATTTAATCTCTTTTCCATCTATATATAGTTGAAATTTATCAGGATTATTGACTACATCATAGTCCTTTCCGTATTCTACAGGTCTATATTCGGCTGTCATTACCGATTCCCCATCTTCAATATCCTCTTTCCATAAATAGATGTTCATATCAAGGCTCGTCGCATATATTTTCATCTCGATTTACGGAAAATGTTCCAACTACATCCGGTTCGCCTTCCTTATGACCAGATTCAGATTTCCCATAAATACTTCCTGCAGCAATTATCAAGATCACTGCTCCTGAAATCAATGCAATTATCTTTTTCTTCATATTTTTATTTTCCTTTTAGTTTTTTTACTGCGTAATTGATTACTTCTTCCGGTGTGGGCCTGTCTCCTTTAAGTGTCATTTTCTTCCATTCTTCCTGCACAGCCGGATCGGGATTATCAAATCCTGCATCTATGGCTATCTGCATTTCTCTGCGTACCTCTTCTGGTGTTGTGTTGTACTTTTCTGCAATCTTCTCATAAATAGTTTTCTCTCTCATTCATTTTCCTCCAATATATAAGTAGAATAGGCGTTTGCGAAACGCCACAACACCGCATAAATACGGCATTTTTTGTTACCTAAAAACAAATAACTCCTCACTGGACATGGTATAATAGAGTTGACTAAAAACTATAAACCTACATCCAAGAAAGGAGTTATTCTGATACTTATGATACCATATAAACAGCTTTCTTTGGCAGATATTTTTTCAGATTGCCATGAAAAATTTGAAAATGACAAACCTGCTTTTCTTTCTCTATTAGAAACACATATCGATATTGATGAGTTAATTCCGATTTCTTTTAGAAATCATTTCTATGCATCGACAGGCAGAACCCGTAAATACCCTTTGCAAGCTTTTCTGTGGGCTTTGATTATTCAGCGTATTTTTTCTATCCCTACGGATCAGCTTCTCCTGACTTTTCTCGCTTACTCAAAATTACTTCGGGAATTCTGCGGTTTTATTAAAGTCCCTGACGCTTCCAAAATCACCCGATTCAAACAGGATTTTTTAGATGACCTCCAGCTTGTTTTCGACAACCTTGTTGATGTTACCGAGCCTATCTGTCAGGCGATTGACTCTGCAAAAGCGGATATGACCATCTTTGATTCTTCCGGCATCGAAGCATTTGTTACCGAAAATAATCCCAAGTATGCTAACAGGATCATCAAGCAGCTCTATATCAATGGGCATTTTTGCTATGTCTTCAAGTTCAGTATTGTCACCAACGGACTGGGCATCATCCGCCACATATCTTTTTATAACAAAAACTTTATGGCTTCACATCCTGATATCGTTGTCGAAAAGAAATCCGATTCCCCTGACGAAGATAAATGTGTTCATGATTCAAAGCTTTTAATCCCGACACTGAAGGACTTCTTTTCCAAGCATCCTTTGATTAATCCAAAAACCTTCCTGGGTGATGCTGCTTTCGATACCGCACAGCTCTATAAGAGCCTTCTTACCGGTGACACTTTTGGTAATGACAAACATTTCTCGAAAGCTTATATTCCGCTGAATGCAAGATCCGGACTTGAAAATCTGGATTATTCCATCAATGAAGATGGTATTCCGTGTTGTCCCCATGATCCTTCTTTACAAATGAAATACGAAGGCACTTCCAAACTTCGCAGTGGAGTAACAAGATATAAATTTGTCTGTCCAAAAATGAAATGGATTTATGATAAATCAACTCAAAAAGCCCATCGTCATTGTTTCTGTGACAACCCTTGTACCTCTTCTAAATGTGGGCGGATGGTCTACATCTACCCAGAAAAGAATCTTCGTGCTTATCCCGGAACGATCTGCGGCACCGAAGAATGGGATGATACCTATAAAATCAGAACTGTTGTCGAAAGGGATATCAACCACATCAAAGACAATCTCTGTCTTGCAGGACGCCGAACCCAAAATGAGAAGACTCTGCATGCTGATCTGATTCTTGCCGGTATCACCCAACTTATTACTGTTGTTCTCGCAGATAAGATCAATCACCACGAATATATTCGAAGCTTAAAGCCTCTCATAGCATAGGACTTACCAACTTAATAAGCCCTATGGCTTATTTAAGTATGCCTAAAATATTTCGTCATTTAACATTTCTGCATTTATCATCTCCATTTATTGTGGATAACTGCTCTCATATTTCAAATTTGAGTTTCGCAATTACCTATTTCTTCTATAAAATTATCATTTCTTTGACAATATTTTTAAGCACTAAAATAAGCCCACGTACCTGTTGTTATAAAAGTACATGGACTTATTCAGATGTTTAAAATATTCAGTTATTGTTATAGATGTAATGCTATATTCTGTGGTGTAAATTTGGTGTAATTACACCTGTTTAACATCCGTTTTCCCTTGGTTTTACGGGATAAAATCGAAAATGTTTCATTTATAGTGCATATTATTATAAAATTCAAGAGGTAATTTACTTTTTTTGTGAATTTTTATTGAATTTTTTAACATTAGGGAATATTGATTCCATTTTAGCTATTAATGTTCTGGAGTAAGGAATTCATCTGCTGATATAAAAGCTCTTTGCTGGATGCTCCCAGCACAATGGATACAAAAGGTTTTCCAAAAGCATTCTGGGTTATGATCGCCAGACAGTTACCTGCAGAAGCAGTGGTTCCTGTCTTTCCGCCCAGAACCGTTACATCTTTGGGAGGGGTTGCCTCACCGGTCAGATAATGGTCTGTAGCTTCCAGACTGACACTGTGGGATTCTCCGTCAGCGCCTGTATAAGTAACAGTATACGACGGCATCTGGGTGATCTGAGTGAATTCCTTATAATTCATAGCTTCGTTCAGCATCAGATAAATATCATATGGTGTTGTATAATGGTTTTCATCCTGAAGTCCATGAGGATTGGTAAAATGAGTTCCCGTACATCCCAGCTGTCTGGCATAGCTGTTCATCATCTCCACAAAATTCTCTGTGGTACCGCCAACATATTCCGCAATTGCAGAAGCCGCATCATTTCCAGAATAAACCAGAAGACAATGGAGCAGCTGATCCAGGGTAACCTGATCTCCTGCCACAAATCCACATACCTGGGAGCCGGCCTCCAAAGTAACATTTTCCTGTGTGATCGTAACTGTATCATCCAGCTTTCCGCTTTTTAAGGCAAGCATAGCTGTCATGATTTTTGTAATGCTGGCAGGATAGATTTTGTCATAGATTTCATTGGCATACAATACCTTATGATTGCTCAGATTAAACAGAAGTCCCTTCTGTCCTTCCTCCAGAGAGGCATTTTTAATACGGTCTACACTGCCCTTGGAAGAAACACAAAGCTTCTGTGCAAAGGGCCGGGCCTTCATATTTTCTTTTCCTGCCAGACTGCTGGTAAATACTTCAGAAGCCTGAAAAGCTTTCACCGGTTTGCCCAGATAAGTACCATTCAATAAGCGGATAGCAAAAAATGCTCCTGCTGCTATAAATACCATAAGCAAAAGCAGTAATATGGTATGCCCTATAGGCTTACGCCTTCTCTGCTTTTGTCTGGAAGGTCTCTGTGATCTGGGAAGTGCAGTTGTCTGTACCTGGGAAGCTGTCCCGGAATGTGACCCATGGACACTTCTCTCATTTTTATATGGCCTGGCCGATTTTTTTTCATTTTTATTCTCGGCAGATGATTTTCCAAACATCATAAGTAGTCCTCTTTCCTGTCAAGCTCTTTCTTCATAATTTCTTTATTATACGCACTGCTCTGAAGTCCAACGTTAAGTACAAGGCCCATACCAATATACAGACTGACCAGAGAGGTAAGTCCATAGCTTACAAAGGGAAGAGGTGTTCCTGTATTCGGTGCCATTCCAGTTGCAACACATATATTAATAAAACTTTGCAGGGCAATCAGCCCTCCCATTCCACAGCACAGGATTTTGCCGGACAGATCCTTGGCCCTCAAACTCATGCGGATACATTCAAAAGAGATTGCCAGAAGCAGCAGGACAATCGTTGTACATCCGATAAATCCATACTCTTCTCCTGCAACAGCAAAAATAAAGTCTGTCTGGTTTTCGGAAACAAAATTACCTTCATTCACAGATGCTGTACTGTCATCTCCGCTTATTCTCTTTCCAACCAGTTCTCCGGATGCTATGGCTGTCTTGGAGTTCTTCTGCTGTTCAATATTATCAGAATACTCTTCGTTTTCCGGATATAAGAAAGACATAATACGTGACCTCTGATAATCCTTCAGCAGTTTCTGATCCGGCTGTACCACAATAGACAGAAAGATGATCAGAAGAGGAACGGAAATCAACAGTGCTCCTCCGATAACTTTATAACTTAGACCTGCAATATATATCATCATACAGAAGATCACGATAACAGTAAGGGTATTTTTTAAATCCGGCTGTTCCAGGATAAGTATAAGAGGAACAGCCAGTAATCCTGCAGAAGCAACCAGCGTCTTCAGGGTGTTCAGATTTTCCTCATGATCCATGAAAAATTTTGCGAAAAAGACGATCAAAATAATTTTGGACAACTCTGTAGGCTGAAAACGAAAAGAACCGATTCCGATCCATCGTGCAGCTCCATTAGCGCTGGATCCTGCGATTCGCACTACAATCAGCATGATGATATTAAATCCATACATAAGCCACTGGAAATTCATAATCCAGGAATAATCCATCAAAGATAAGATCACCATAATGATCAGTCCGAGAATCACTCCTGCAAACTGTTTGGACTTAAGATTTTCTGCTGCAGTTCCTACCAGTGTAACACCGATAAGGCTGATGGCCAGCAGAAATATAATAAGTCTGAAATTGTAAAATCGTAATTTATACTGCTTTAACATTTTATCTGTCCTTTTTATCCAGAACAGGAACATACACATAGAGCACAGCCGGCTCCTGGGTGATTTTTAACTTTACCTGTTCTTCCTCTATGGTTAAATATTTCTTTACTGTGTGTATCAGATCACTTTTCAGCATCTGCATCATTTGCGGAGAGCAGTCAATCCTCTCAGACAACAGAAGAAGCTTCATTCTGTCCCTGGCATATCCGGCGGAGCGTTTCTTATCTCTGAAAAAAGCTTTCACACGGAATCCCTCCTTACAGATATTTTATTTCCGAAACATGTTACCGATTTTCCTGAAGAAACTCTTTCTCTCAGCAATGTTCATAAACGGTACATTTTCACCTATAATACGCTGACAGATATTTCTATACTCTTCTTCCGCCTGGGAAGATTTTCCTGAAAGAGGTTCCCCCTGGTTGGTGGCTATCACGATCTGTTCATCATCCAGAATGGTTCCGATCAGATCCACAGCAAGGATTTCCGTCACATCCTCCACAGACATCATATCTCCCCTGGCGATCATGTCCGGCCGGAGCCGGTTAATGATCAGCTGTATATCCCTGATATCATTTGCTTCCAGAAGTCCTATGATACGGTCTGCATCTCTGATGGCAGATACTTCCGGTGTAGTTACAACCAATGCCCTGTCCGCCCCTGCTATGGCATTCTTAAAGCCCTGCTCAATTCCCGCAGGACAATCCAGCAGGATATAGTCAAACTCTTCCCGCAGATCATCTGTAAGCTTGATCATCTGTTCCGGAGAAACAGCACTTTTATCCTTGGTCTGTGCAGATGGCAGCAGAAAAAGATTGGGATGACGTTTGTCCTTGATCAAAGCCTGACGCAGGCGGCAGTTTCCGCCAATCACATCTACCAGATTATAAACAATCCGGTTCTCAAGTCCAAGGACAACATCCAGATTGCGCAGACCGATATCCGTATCAACCACTACAACCTTTCTGCCAAGCATGGCAAGACCTGTTCCAATGTTAGCGACAGTGGTGGTTTTTCCCACTCCGCCTTTCCCGGAAGTAATTACAATGGCTTCACTCATAGTTTGTTTTCCTCCTGATCGATAGGCTTCCATACTCCTGGTATTTTTCTTTTGATGCTTAGTCGTTTGAAATATCACTGGTATCACTGGAAGCAACACCTGTAAGGATGCTTCCTTCATCAGTCAGTTCAAAAATGTATTTAAAAATATCAGCTGCTGCCAGACACGCATTTCCTGATGCATAACCATTTTCAATACGCACGGCAATTGCATATTGGGGATCAGTGGAAGGTGCATATCCCACAAACATACCATGGTTGGGATGGTAAACACCATCCACCTCGCCAGTACCTGTTTTTCCGGAAACATCCATTCCCAGACCATCGAACTGTTTATGAGTCTGAACCACACGGTACATTCCGTCATGGATATCCGCCCATACACTGGAATCCACATCCAAAGTATTGATCACATCAGGCTCATATTCTTTCAGGATATTTCCCCTGGAATCTGTCAGTTTACCCAGAAGTGTCAGATCATATACAGTTCCACTGGTGGCAATCGCTGTGGCATATCTTGCCAGCTGACTGGTAGTATAGGCATTGGTACCCTGTCCGATATAAGAGGGTACAGCCAGGGAATCTGACACATGGGGAGAAGATTCTGTGATCTCTATTCCGGTCTTCTTATCCAGGCCGATCAAAGATGCATATTTCTGAAGAACTGCAAGACTCCGGTTCTCAGAGAAATTACCTTCCCCATCCTGTCCCAGCTTAAAACCAACCATATTGAAATAAGAGTTACAGGACTGTTCAATGGCCTCCCTGATCTCGATGGGGCCATGTCCGTTAATATTCCAACAGTTGATCGGTGGAGTTACCAGGTCAAAGGAACCTGTACATTCAATATAAGTACTGTCATCGATCACACCCTCTGACATACCTGCAATTGTTGACAAAATCTTAAAGGTAGAACCGGGAGCTGTGGTCTGCTGTGTTGCTTTATTGAAAAAGGGACTGGACTGATCTATAGAAAGCTTGGCATAATAATCAGTATCCATATCATTTACCAGCAGATTGTTGTTATAACCCGGATAAGAAACACAGGCCAGCACATCTCCGGTTTTTACATCTGTGATCACTGCAGAAGCAGAACATGGCTCCAGCGCCAGCTGCGCCGGCTCGATTTCCAGATTATATATCTTATTGACCATGAAATCATAGGCGGTCATTGCACCTGATGCCAGAGAATCATACATTCCGTCATCCTTTGAGAGAATTTCCTGGTCATAGAGTACCAGACAGATTTCTCTGCCGGAAATAGTATCCTCCTGGAGCATATACTTATACAGCAGTTTGGAAAAGCTGTTATCTGTCTTCAAGTAGGTAATGATATAATCTGTAAGAGCCTTATATGCCTCCTCAGAATCCAGATATTCTCCCTCAGAGGAAATCTTGGAAATATCAATCCAGTTCTGTCCTGTTGCATAGGTCAGGTAATCCTTCAGACTGATGCTTTCATCCTGACTCCATGCCTTATAAGTAGCGTCAGCAGTATCAATAGCATTTTTTGAGATCACACCCAAAGTATCCCGCAGCAGATCATTACAGATATAAGTGAGATATTCCTGAACCTGATCATTCTCATCCTTTAGAGCAGGAGGATTCTCCTCTGTCAGTCTGTTTGTTATTATATCAAATACCTGCTGCCGTTTTTGCTGAAATTTGGCATATAAATTTTTTTCTGTATCAGAGGCTGTATCCTCACTGAATTTCCGGATATCGATCACACTGTTGGAAATCAGTGCATTGTATACATCATAGATGGGAATTTTAATCTGTGCCGCATCATTAACGCTATAGTCATAGGTTTTTGTGGCTTCTATCTTGGAAAGAAGAATACCAGCAACCCTTTGCTTTAGGATCTGATAGATAGCTGACTGCCATTTACTGTCCACCGTCAGGTATACATCATTTCCTGCCACAGGCTCCACACGTGTGGAATCATCAATTTTCAGGACCTTACCAAGATTGTCTACTGTGACAGTCTCCTCACCATCTGTACCCTGCAAAGTCGTTTCCATATATTTTTCAATACCAACCTTACCTACAATGGCATCATTGGTATATTCCGGATTCTTCTTACGCAGTTCCGTCAATTCCTCTGAAGAAGCACGTCCTGTATATCCCAGGATCGGTCCCAGACTTGGATCATCAATATACTTGCGGACAGAATCCTCTACAATATCAATTCCCTGAAGCTCTGTCTGATTTTCCTTAATCGCTGCCACAGACTGCTCACTTACATTGGTGGCAATGGTTACAGCCATATATTTCTTGAAACTGTTGGTACTCAGCTCATAGCGCATGATCGCCAGATCCAGGATCTCCTGTTTGGAAAGCTCCTCAGGAAGATCATAAGCTTCCAGCTCCTCCTTGGTATAGGCATCTTCTCCGTACAGGGCAATGGAAAACCCACTTTTTCCGGTAAGATATTCCATCATTTCATCTGCAGTTGCAGATTTTTGTTTCTCAGTCAGGTTATCGATCAGAGCCTGTCCATAAATATCAGCCCTGAAACGGTCCAGGGTAAAGCCCTCATCCACATCAAAAACATAATTACCGCTGTGATCCAGCACAATATGGAAATCACGGCTAATGGAATCTCCGTTATGTTCCAGGATCTTGAGAACCCGGTAGGCAACACCGTTCAGGGTAAGGTTCTTCTGTCTGGTGGTATCATAAGTTCCATTATCCTCAAAAGTCACAGAATAAGCCAGAACATTGGAAGCCAGTTCCTCTCCGTTTCTGTCAAAAATATTTCCGCGGGTGCTGTTGATGGCACGTTTTTTTGTAATACGGGATTCAAATTTGCTGATGTAATCCTGCCCCTGAATAATCTGCAGTTCAAAAAGCTGCTTCACCAGGATACCGGACATGAGAACAAACACCACAACAAGTATGGTTGTCCTTTTTATTCGTATTTTCTTTATAAATCTTTTTATTTTAGTACCCAAATAGACTCACTTTCTTTCTTTAACGGACTCATCAGGTGATAATTGATATAGTAAAAAACCCGATAAACAATCAGTGTCAGAATAATCGTATAAAATGTTTCCGGTAAAATGATCCTGCTGAGATAGGTTCCAAGTCCAAGTCTGCCGCGAAGCAGAAACTGCAATGCATACACAGCCAGTCCATACAGAATATCACCTGCACCGGCCAGAAATATAGGAACCTTTACATCATCATCATAACAGATCCTATGTGCATATCCGCTTAAAAAACCAATATACATATAAATCAGTGCATAGAACCCAAAAACAGATCCATAAAACATATCCACCAGAAAGCCGCAGAAAAATCCCGTCCACATTCCGCTTTTTCTGCCTCTCATCAGACCCATGGAAATGCACAGGATCAGGATCAGATTAGGAGTGATCGATCCAATGGCAATCCTGGATATAACTGTACTCTGGAGAAGGAAACATATGAGAATGGTAAAAAACAGAGTAATCTTACTCTTCATTAACAGAATCCCCCTTATTCACTGTGATTACCAGCACATCCTTCAGATGAGCGAAATCTACCGGTGTAACGATGGTTCCATTCTTTGTCAGGTTATTGCTGTCCTGGGAAATCTCACTGATATATCCGATAAACAGTCCCTCCACATATTTCTCGCTGATATTGGAGGTGACAATACGTTCTCCCACAGTAACCTTATTATCCTGGTCATACAGCTGGCTGAAGCTTAGCTTTCCCTCGTCGATCAGTTCAAGATCTCCCTCAACCACACAATTATCCTGTGTACTCACAGTCATTGCACTGACATTACTGCTGTCGTCAATAATGGAGCGTACAGTTGCCCAGTGAGCACCCACCTCTGTGACGATCCCCACCAGTCCTTTTCCGGCAATAACATTATTATCTATCCGGATTCCGTCTGAAGTTCCCTTATTAATCATAAAAGTATCATACCAGTTACCAGGATCCTTGGAAATGATTCTGGCAGCAACCTTGGGATATTCTGTATACTGCTGATCCAGGTCATACAGCTGTTCCAGTCTTACCAGCTCTGTCTGATCCTGGATCAGTTTATTATTCTGTTCTGTCAGGCTATCCACCTGGGACTGAAGCTTCTTATTTTCCGCAAGGATCTCCTCTTTATCCTTCATTCGGTCTGAAATCCCGCTGAAAACAGAACTGATATGATTAATACTGTTTTCGAAAGGAACAATGATTATCCCTGCTGCTTCCTGAAGCGGTACTGTCGTTACTCCTGATGCAAAGGTGGCCACAATACAGCTGGCACAGAAAATAGTCATAATCACTAACAGATGTTTGCTTTTTAAATGAATTCTGATTCGTACTTTCTTTTTCAGGTTTTTCATGATATACCCCTAAAAATTTATAATTTTCTCTGCTTTACAGGCATTGCCCATTTACGCAGTTCTTTGTTCTTAATGATCTTTTCCAGACCGAAAACTGCTGATTTCTCATAGAGATCCGACATATTAAAGGTAAAACCAGTATAGCTTGCCAGATATTTGTCCAAATAAGGAAGCCTGGTGCTGCCTCCGGTAATATAAATTCCCTGTTTCGCAATATGATAGGAAATCTGAGGAGGAATACGCTCCAGAAAGGTCTTCATTTCGGAAGCGATCTCATTTACACAGTTCATGATCCCGTCATTTACCACATAAGAAGAAATCACCTCTTCTCTGGGAAGTCCGGAAATACAGTCAATACCAACTACCTTACGCACGCCCTTTCTCTGGTCGCTGAGCCGTCCCATAACCATTTTCAGTCTTTTGGCTGTACGTGTTCCCAGCTGAAGATTGTACCGCTTACGGATCTCTGTGCATATGGATTCATTCATCTGTCTGCCCCCGATAGGTATCTTTTTGCTGATAATAATCCTTCCTCCGGTGATGATGGACATCTCTGTACTCTGTGCGCCCATATTTACAACCATATTTCCGGTGGGATCATCCAGATCCACTCCCATGGCCAACGCATCTGCAATGGGAGATTCTACCATATAGACACGGTTTTTACGCAGCCAGTATCCATTTGCCACATTAAAATATGCCCGTTTCTCAACAGCTGTCATATCCAGAGGAACTGTAAAAAACATTACAGATCCTACCCCCAGAATGTGATCGATCCTGCGTATCATACTGTACAGCACGATCTCCTGCAGTTCCAGATTGGCGATCATTCCAAATGACATGGGCGAACACACTGCAACCTCTGCCGGAGACTTCTCAAACATCTCATAGGCTTCGTTGCCCACAGCAATGATCTTATGCCCTCTGGATGCGATCATGTTTTTTTCCATATAACTTTTGTTTTTAAATAATGAATAGACCTTTACAGAGCTGCTACCCAGATCTATTCCGTATGTTTTCTCAAACAGCATATATCTGCCCCTTTATCCTGTACATTCATCCCACAGACCGGTTTCCCTGAAACTGCAGTATCTTTGGTCTCCGATCACAATGTGGTCCAGAAGATGTATGCCCAGTAATTCCCCTGCCTGATAAATCCTGGCAGTGATTTCCATGTCCTCCTGGCTGGGAGTGGGATCCCCGCTGGGATGATTATGGATCAGGATCAGGCTGACTGCATGATAACGCAATGCCTCCAGATAAATTTCTCTGGGAGTAACCAGTGAACCGGTTACCGTTCCCCTGGTCAGCACCTTATCTCCAAGAAAATGTCCTTTCACATCAGACATCATGCAAAGTACAAGCTCCTGTTCCTCATGACGCAGCTGCTCCATATAATAAGCAGCAATAGAGGATGGATCATTCATTACCAGCTGCGGCCTGGCGGCTGTTCTGGCAATCCGTCTGGAAAGTTCTCCGATACATTTCAGCTGTACCGCTTTTACCTGTCCGATTCCATGAATCCTCATCAGATCCTGCAGAGATACATGGATCAGTCCTGCCAGCCCGCAATAGGCGGAATCTTCCATAAAATGTAAAATTTCCTGTGCCAGTGCCAGAGAATTCTTTCCCTGGGTACCGCTTCGCAGGATCACTGCCAGCAGCTCACTGTCACTTAATGTATTTTCACCCTGTTTGAAACATTTCTCATAAGGGCGTTGTTCTTCCGGTAAATTCTTAATAATATGATTCATAAATTCGCCAATACCGCTCTCTTAAATGCAGACGGCAAATCGTAACCTATATTCTAGCATAAAAAAGGGGAGATGTACACTCTCCCCTAGAAATTTCTATATTTTTTAGAAATGGTTTCTGCAATTTTAATCCCGTCCATAGCTGCACTGGTGATCCCTCCTGCATATCCTGCGCCTTCGCCACAGGGATAAACTCCCTGTATATTGGACAGAAGTTCACTGTCACGGGTAATGCGGACCGGTGATGAGGTACGGCTTTCGACTCCGCTGAGTAATGCATCCTCCCTGTCAAAGCCTGTGATCCTTTTTCCGAAAGAACGGATTCCCTCTTCAATAGAATCTCCCACTGCCTTGGGAAGAACAGAACGTACATTGGCAAGCACATATTCTCCCTTCATACAGGGAACCACTTCTCCCAGAGCAGTACTGGTCTGATTTTTACAGTAATCTCCAAACAGCTGTACCGGAATTTTACCCTGACCAAGCTCCCAGGCCTTCCGTTCCAGCTTGCGCTGAAATTCCACACCCCGTAAAGGACCTTCTCCGCCAAAGTCTTCAGGAGTTACTGTGACAATCATGGCACTGTTTGCATTCCGGGAATCCCTGGCCTGATAGCTCATACCATTGACTGCCAGTCTGCCTGGTTCCGAGGAAGCATTGACTACGTATCCTCCGGGACACATACAGAAGGAATAAACCCCTCTTCCGTTTTCACACTTATGAGTTACCTTGTAGGCAGCAGCACCCAGAAATTCATTTTCCTCCTCACCGTAAAGATCCATATTGATCATGGACTGGGGATGCTCAATACGCAGACCTACAGCAAAAGCCTTGGGTTCCATATAAAGTCCGCGGCGGTAAAGCATTTCAAAGGTATCTCTGGCACTGTGTCCCACAGCCAGCACACATACCTGGGCAGGAATGATTTCCCTGTCATTTACCTGAATTTCCTTTAACGCACCCTTCTCAAAATGGAGATCTGTAACCTTGGCGCGAAAACGGAAACTTCCTCCCATTGCCTCAATATCATGGCGCATTTTCTCCACGATCCCAATCAGTACATCAGTACCCAGATGAGGCTTCTGCTGATAAAGGATTTCCTCCGGTGCCCCAGCCTCCACAAAACGCTTCAGAACCTCATGATTCCTTCCATAAGGATCTTTGACCAGAGTATTTAATTTGCCGTCAGAAAAGGTTCCTGCTCCGCCCTCTCCGAACTGCACATTGGAATCCGGATCAAGAATACCGTTTTTCCAGAAATTTTCTACTGTTTTCTGCCTTTTGTCTGCTTCCTCTCCTCTCTCCAGGATCAGGGGCTTATAGCCTGCCTTTGCCAGATACCAGCCGCAGAAAAGCCCGGCCGGACCACTGCCGATCACAACCGGCGAACAGGAAAGAGGCTCCTGCCCAGGCTCCGGAAATACATAAGGCTTCTCTATTGTTAACATAACATTGTTATTGTTAACCCTTTTTGCAATTTTCTGTTCGTCCTTAATTTTTACATCAATAGTATATACAAACATTTTATCGTTTTTATGTCTGCAGTCCAGAGACTGTTTTCTGATCTCATAAGAAAAGGAAGCTGACGGACTTTTCAGAACCTTTCCGATCTTTTTTTCAAGTTGTTCCTTTGTATGGGAAACAGGAAGCTTAAGCTGTGAAATTCGAATCATAATCATTCTCCTTAAATGTCTGCAGCTGCATGTACACCGGCTGCTGCCCCGCTGCTCCATGCCCACTGAAGATTATAACCGCCGCAGGTTCCGTCTATATCCAGAAGCTCTCCTGTAATATACAGGTTCCTGCATTTACGTGATTCCATAGTACGGGAATGAATCTCCCTGGTATCCACCCCTCCGGAACATACCTGGGCCTGGGCAAAAGAAAGACTGTCTGTTACTGTAAGGGTCAGGCTTTTGACCGCCCTCACCAGATCCTTTTGTCCGGCAAAAATCCGGATCAGCTTTTCCGGAAATAATCCAATAAGAAGTTCTCTGTCATTTTTATAGGGGCAGGTTCTTTTTCGTTTTAAAAGCAGCTCCCGGAATTCATCTGCAGACAGCTCCGGCATAAAATCTATGGTGATTTCTGCATCACGGCCCTCTTTTATATTCCGTACTGCATATCTGCTAATCTGAAACACCGGAATCCCTGAAACTCCATAATCAGTAAGCTGCAGTTCTCCCTGCTCTGTAACAACAGGCTTCCCCTCTGAAAAAAGGGTGATTTTCCCCTCTGTACGCACCCCTGACCAGGTTTTAAAGAAATTCCCCTTACATTTCAGTGCAGTAAGTGCCGGCCATACAGGGACTATATGGTGTCCCAGCTTTTTGGCCAGTTCATAACCGCTTCCGTCAGAGCCGGAAATTACTGAAGCTCTGGAACCATTTGCCAGGATCAGGGCGTCTCCTTCGTAGTGCCATCCCTCTGTCAGCACACGAAAACCATTTGTTTTCTTCTGGGAAGATACCACTTTTTCAACAGATACTACTTTTTCATTTGTCTTTATCTTCACTCCCAGATTCACTGCTTCCATACACAGAACCTCAGTCACACTCTGTGCCTGGCCGCTTCTGGGATAAAGATAGCCTTTTCTGTCCAGAGGATAGATTCCCAGCTCTTTGAAAAACTCTATGGTATCAGACACAGAAAACTGTGCAAGAGCCTCCTGCACAAACTCAGGATGTTCTCCTCTGTATGCATTTTCAGGCATTGCCAGATTTGTATAATTACATCTGCCATTTCCTGTAGCATTGATTTTTTTTCCCGGTTTTTCATTCTGTTCCAGAATGGTCACAGCAGCCCCATTTCTGGCTGCCATGATTCCGGCCATAAGTCCGGAAGCCCCTGCTCCCACAATGATTACATGTTTTTTCTTCATAATGATCTGCTCCCGGCCCCTTCAGGCCACATAATTAGAGAGTAACCAGTTTTTTATCAACAAGCTTCTGCAGAGACATCAGTACCCCAAGCTTTGCATGCTCCCAGGTAAGTCCTCCCTGGAAATACACTGCATAAGGAGGTTTCATAGGTCCGTCTGCTGAAAGCTCGATGGAGGATCCCTGAACAAAGGCTCCTGCTGCCATAATAACCTGGCTGTCATATCCAGGCATGTCCCACGGCTCCGGATCCACATAGCTGTCCACAGGTGCTGATGCCTGGATTCCCTTGCAGAAAGCAATCAGTCCTTCCGGTGTACCAAGACTTACTGCCTGGATAATATCCTGACGTTCTTCTGTAGAATCAGGAATTACAGGGAATCCTAATTTTTCATAAATATTTGCTGCAAATACAGCACCCTTTAATGCACCTTTGGTAACCATTGGTGCAAGGAAAAATCCCTGGAAAAAGGAACGGTTAACTCCAAGAGTTGCACCTACTTCACTGCCAAGTCCTGGACAGGTCATTCTGTAGGAAGCGTTCTCTACACATTCTTTCGTTCCTGCAATATATCCGCCGATGGGTGCAAGTCCGCCCCCCGGGTTCTTGATCAGAGAACCTACGATCATATCTGCACCAACATCACTTGGCTCAATGGTATCTACGAATTCGCCGTAGCAATTGTCTACCATACAGATCACATCTGGTTTGATACTTTTAACGAAAGCGATCAGTTCCCCAATCTGCTTTACAGAAAATGAGGGGCGTGTCTGGTATCCCTTGGAACGCTGGATCTCTACAAGACGGGTTTTCTCATTGATTGCTTTGCGGATACTGTCATAGTCAAAGGTTCCGTCTTCCAGAAGTTCTACCTGCCGATAAGTTACACCATATTCCGCAAGGGAGCCTTTTGACGGACGGATACCGATGACTTCTTCCAGAGTATCGTATGGTTTTCCGGCAGGTGCCAGAAGTTCATCCCCCGGACGGAGATTTCCGAATAAGGCAATTGCCAGTGCATGAGTTCCACATGTGATCTGCGGACGTACCAGACATGCTTCTGTGTGGAAGGTGTCTGCATAAACCTTCTCAAGAGTTTCACGGCCAATATCATCATAGCCGTAACCGGAAGAGCTGCCGAAGCATTCTGCGCTTACCTTGTTCTTCTGCATGGCAAGGAGAACCTTCATCTGGTTATATTCTGCAGTTTTATCAAATTTTTCAAATCTTTCTTTTAAGGATTCCTCTATTTTATGACCGAAGTCATAAACTTCAGAGGAGATTCCAAGCTGTGCATACATTTCTTTCATAATCTTCTTATTCCTTAATATTCTATATTTTTATCTTTTATCTGTTCGTCAAGAATTTTCTTATCTTTACAGATTTCCACCATTCTCTCAAGGATCAGATCCTCGTTATAATCAAATTCATCTTTATTCATCCAGATCGTCTCTTTTTCTCTCCGAAACCAGGTCAGCTGACGCTTGGCAAAATGTCTGGTATCTCTTTTCAGAACCCGGACTGCTTCCTCCAGAGGATATTCCCCCTCCAGATATGCCAGGATTTCCTTGTACCCCAGTCCCTGCATGGAAACCATACCGCGATGACAGCCCCTTTTCTTCAGCTGCTCTACTTCCTCCAGAAGTCCCTCTTCCAGCATTTCATCAATACGGTCATCAATACGCTTATAGAGAAGTTCCCTGGGTACATTCAGCACAAAATAGGCCAGATTATAGGGCGTTTCATGTCCTTTCTGTTCCTGATTATGGGCAGAAATAGGGGACTGATTCTGGTGATAAAACTCCAGAGCACGGATCACACGCTTTACATTGTTGGCATGGATTTCCTTTGCGCTGACAGGATCCACTTCCTGCAGCATGGTGTGCAGGTAATCATTTCCTTTTTCTGCTGCCAGCTGCTCTAGCTCCCTGCGGTAGCCATCTTCCTGGTCTGCCTGGGTAAAATCAATATCCTTTGTGACTGCCTGTATATAAAATCCTGTTCCTCCTACCAGGATGGGAACCTTACCCTTTGCATATATTTCCTCCATAGCCGCTTTTGCCATCTGCTGGAATTTCACTATATGAAATTCTTCCTCCGGCAGCAGCTCATCTACCAGATAATGTTTTACTCCCTGCATTTCCTCCGGCCGGATCTTTGCAGAACCGATATCCATATATTTATAAACCTGCATGGAGTCTGCAGAAATGATCTCTCCGTTTACTGCCTTTGCAAGTGCAATGGAAAGATGTGTTTTTCCTGCTGCCGTCGGCCCTGTGAGAACGATCAGTGGCTTCTTCATTTTCAACTCTCCCTTTTTGTCAGATACTTTTATTATACGATACGCTTGAATTTCTTTTCAAGCTCTGTTTTAGTCATGGAAATAATGGTTGGCCTTCCGTGAGGGCAATGGTAGGGATTATCCAGTGTGAGAAGTTCATCGATCAGTGCGTCTGCCTCCTGGTTGGACATCTGATGATTGCCCTTTACTGCCGCTTTACATGCCATGGTAGCAAGTCTGGAAGCAAAAATCCCAAGAGGATCCTTATCTTTCTCAGAGGCAAGATTGTCAAGCATTTCCAGAAAAAGTTCTTCCTCCTCAAGACCATACAGATTGGCCGGGACTGCATTGATACAGTATTCCTTACCGCCGAAAGGTTCAATCTCAAATCCAAAATCCTGGAAATACTTACGGTTAGCCTTGAGAAGGGACTCTTCCTGAAGATTCAGAGATACAATCAACGGCGGACTGAGATACTGAGATTCTACTGTCTGCTCACGAAACCTTTTTACAAAACGTTCGTAATAGACCTTTTCATGTGCAGCATGCTGATCGATAATAAAAAATTTATCCTCAAACTGCACCAGCCAGTAGGTGTCAAAAATCTGTCCGATCAGCTTGTGGCGGCTGCGGGATTCCGGAGCCAGCAGTTTTTCCTCAAACAATTCCAGCTGCTGTGGCCTGGATACAGGATTATAATCTGATTCTGCAGATTCCTCTACCGTATTTTCCTTTATCGTTTTCTCTATAGATTCCGGCTGCCTTGTGGAACATGTTCTGTCTTTCTTATCATTCAGCGTTTCTTTAAAAAGCTGTTCTTCTGCTTTTGTAAATGGATCCTTTGTCTGATAAATCTGCTGTTCACGTACTGCCTGTTCTGCCATGGTGATCGTTCCTCTGGCAGGTATGGGATGTTCGGAAACTCTGGCAACCGTATTTTCAGTCCGAGCACTATATTCCAGGGCTTTTGCCCGGCGTCTGGTTTCAAATGGCTCCGGTACATCTCCGGGTTTTACCGTCGGCTGATGCTTTTTTACAGATTCTTCCCTGCCAAAAGGAACGTTCTGGATCATCTCTCTCTGGGTCAGAGCCTTATGGATAACTTCATAGATGGCATCATATACTTCCGGTCCTCTGGCAAAACGCACCTCCATTTTGCTTGGATGTACATTTACATCCAGATCATTTCCCTCCATCTGGATATGCAGGGAAACAAAAGGAAATTTATGCTGCATCAAAAATCCCTTATAAGCATCCTCAATTGCCTTGGCAATGATCCGGTTTTTTACAAAACGACCATTTATATAGTAATTTTCAAAGGTACGGTTTCCTCTGGAAATCTCCGGCTTGCCCACAAATCCCTCTATTTTCATAAAATCATTTTCACAGGAAATCTCAAGCAGTGCTTTTGTAATATCTCTTCCATATATATTATAAATAACATCCTTAATATTATAATTTCCGGAAGTATGCAGTTTCACCTGCTTATTCTGGATATATTTAAAGGAAATCTCCGGATGGGAAAGGGCCAGCTGTTCCATCAATGTTCCCACATAATTGGCTTCTGTGGAATCTGATTTCAGAAATTTGCTTCTGGCAGGAGTATTATAGAAAAGATTTCGTACCAGAAAGGTAGTTCCCTCCGGTGCCCCCATATCCTCTAAGGACTGCTCCACACCTCCGTTGATCACATAGCGGACTCCACTTAATGCGGAAGGGGTCTTGGTGATCAGCTCCACCTGTGCCACTGCAGCAATACTGGAAAGTGCCTCCCCTCTGAAACCCAGGGAAGCAATATTGGCAAGATCCTCTACCTTTTCAATCTTACTGGTGGCGTGACGCAAAAATGCCAGGGGTACCTGGTCGCGCTCCATACCCCCGCCATTATCTGTAATACGTATCATTTTTTTGCCACCGTCTGTGATCTCCACAGTTACCGCAGTTGCACCTGCGTCAATGGCATTTTCCACAAGCTCCTTCACAATGGAGGAAGGACGTTCCACTACTTCACCGGCAGCAATCTTATCTATAGTCTGCTGGTCTAATACTGCAATTTTTCTCAACTTTTATCACCATCTGTTCTTAATCTTATTCTGCAGGTTATAAAGTGTATTCATTGCCTCCATTGGAGTCATATTCCCCATATCAAGGCCCTTGATCTCATCAATAATATCGTCATCCTTAACCGTATCGAACAGCGACATCTGCGCCATATCCATCTGATCATATACCGGCTTTTTCTTTTTCGCTGCTGCCAGGTCTTTTACTGCTGCCGTAATGTCCGCATCGCTCAGCTCCTCTACCAGCTCCTTCGCCCTCTGGATCACAGAGTCCGGAACTCCTGCAAGCTTGGCAACCTGGATTCCGTAGCTTTTATCTGCTCCGCCCTGAACGATTTTTCGCAAAAATACAATATCGTCCCCCTTTTCTTTGACGGCAATACAGAAGTTATTAACTCCCGGTATTTTTCCCTCCAACTCTGTCAGCTCATGGTAATGTGTGGCAAACAATGTTTTGGCACCGCAAAGCTTGGTATTGCTGATATGCTCGATCACCGCCCACGCAATGGCAAGACCGTCAAAGGTACTGGTACCTCGTCCGATCTCATCCAGGATCAGAAGGCTTTTGGCAGTGGCATTTCTCAGGATATTTGCAACCTCTGTCATCTCTACCATAAAGGTACTCTGACCGCTTGCCAGGTCATCGGATGCACCAACACGGGTAAAGATCCTGTCAACAATGCCAATATTTGCCTTCTCTGCCGGAACAAAGCTTCCGATCTGTGCCATCAAAACGATCAGTGCCGTCTGTCTCATGTAGGTGGATTTACCGGCCATGTTCGGTCCTGTAATAATAGATACCCGTTTCTTATGACTGTCCAGATAAGTATCGTTTGCGATGAACATATCATTTTCTATCATCTGCTCCACAACAGGATGGCGGCCATTTTTAATATCGATCACGCCTGTGGTATTTGTCTTTGGGCGGACAAAATGATTCCGTTCTGCAACCAGGGCAAGGGAAGCAAATACATCCAGTGCAGCCACAGCTTTGGCAGTTTTCTGGATCCGCACAACCTCTTTTCCTACTGTATCACGTACATTACAGAACAATTCATATTCCAGGGCATAGAGCTTATCCTCTGCCCCAAGGATCATGTCCTCCAGTTCTTTTAACTCCTGGGTAATATAACGTTCTGCATTGGAAAGGGTCTGTTTCCGGATGTATTCCTCAGGCACCAGATTTTTAAAGGTGTTGCTGACCTCCAGAGAGTAACCAAATACACGATTGTATTTGATCTTCATAGTCTTGATCCCTGTACGTTCTCTCTCCTTTGCTTCCAGTTCAGACAGCCATTTCTTGCCATCTGTCCTGGAACGCCGGAATTTATCTATATCCTCATTATAACCCTCTTTGATGATCCCTCCATCCTTCTGTGCAAGAGGCGGATCTTCCACGATGGCACCTTTGATCAGATCTGTCACATCCTCCAGAGGATCCATATCCTCATAAATCTTCTGAAGCAAAGGTGTTTTAAATTCCTTCAGTACCTGTTTAATATAAGGAAGCATTTCCAGAGAAGAAGCAAAGGCGATCAGATCCCTTGGATTTGCAGATTTATAGCTGATACGACTGATCAGTCGTTCCAGGTCATAGACAGGTCCCAGATATTCCCTGATTTCATCCCGGAGCATTCCGTTTTTATTTAACTCTTCCAGTGCTTCCAGACGCTTTTCAATCTCATCTCTGTCGATCAGCGGCTGCTCCACATAACCGCGGAGGGTACGGGCACCCATGGCAGTTTTGGTCTTGTCCAGCACCCAGAGCAGAGATCCTCTTTTTTGCTTTTCACGGAGAGTTTCCACAAGCTCCAGATTTCTGCGGCTGGAGCTGTCGATCAGCATATATTTCTCTGCGGAATAGGGACGGATCGTTGCCATATGGGACAGGGCTGTTTTCTGAGTCTCCTGCAGATACTGAAAAAGAGCACCTGCTGCAATGATTCCACAGTCATAATCTCCGATTCCAAGCCCTTCCAGGGAGCCTACATGAAAATGCTCCTTCAGGGTTCTCCGGCATAATTCATCATCAAAATACCAGGAATCCAGAGAAAATACACAGATTCCCAGTCGATTTTTCAAATCATCCGTATCAATATTTGACATATAAAAGGAATCATTACAGATAATTTCTGCAGGCACAAATTTATTGATCTCATCCAGAAGCTTCTGCGGTTTGTCTACCTCTGTCAGTAAACAGTCACCTGTACTGATATCCGCAATGGCACAGCCAAAATGCTCCTCAATGGAAACAATGGACATAAGATAATTATTCTTGCTCTCATCCAGAGAAGCAGCATCCAGAGTGGTTCCCGGAGTTACAATACGGACAACCTCTCTCTTTACCAGGCCCTTTGCTTTCTTTGGATCCTCCACCTGCTCGCAGATCGCCACCTTATGTCCCCGCTCGATCAGACGGTTGATATAAGTTTCCGCAGCATGATAAGGGACACCACACATGGGTGCCCTCTCCTCTAATCCGCAATCCTTTCCTGTAAGGGTGATCTCCAGTTCCTTGGTGACAAGCAATGCATCATCAAAAAACATCTCATAGAAATCTCCAAGACGGTAAAATAGAATGCAGTCTTTATATTGTTCCTTTGTCTTGCAGTATTCCTGCATCATCGGCGACATGTTCTTACTACTCATAAAGCTCCTTATTATTCATGCGGCCTTACACCGCCTTTATCTTAAATCTGACCACGTTTTTGACACAGCATATGTTTTATAACTGTGTATAAACATGGTCAGGTAATAGTTAGTTACATTTTTGAAACTTATTCAGTTTAACACATATGAGCAGGAGGTTCAAGATGGGGTGGTGAGAAAATTTGCAGAAAACACTTATTGTATACAAAATTTTTCTTACTGTCAGTTCTGGATACCGGTTACCTCATATCCGGCTTCTGCGATCACTTCACGGATCTTTTCCTCATCCAGCTGCTTGTCTGTAGTGATTACCGTAGTTCCGTTTTCATGGGAGGATACCACATCCTCTACCCCAAAGGCTGTTTTGATTGCCTTATTTACATGTGCCTCGCAATGTGGGCACATCATTCCTGTTACGTTTACTGTGATTTTGTTCATTTTTTTATTCTCCTTTTCTTTCTCTGATTTGTGGTTGACATATTCGTGGATCTTTCTGCTGTCCGCAGGCTCTTTCAGACTTTTATCGCCGGCTGTATCATGGATTTTAAACAGATTCAGCCGCAGGGCATTGGTCACTACGCAAAAGCTGGACAGACTCATGGCAGCAGCCCCAAACATAGGGTTTAAGGTCCATCCAAAGATAGGGATCCACACACCTGCTGCCAGGGGAATGCCGATCACGTTGTAAAAGAATGCCCAGAAAAGATTCTCATGGATATTCCTCAGTGTGGCGCGGCTTAACCGGATCGCTGCAGGTACATCACTGAGCCTGCTCTTCATCAGAACCACATCTGCTGCATCAATGGCTACGTCTGTTCCTGCACCGATGGCAATTCCCATATCTGCCCTGGTCAGTGCCGGGGCATCGTTGATCCCGTCTCCCACCATTGCTACTTTTCCGAATTTTTTCAGTTCCCGGATCACACTTTCTTTTCCCTCAGGAAGGACACCTGCGATCACCTCATCCACTCCGGCCTGTTCTCCGATGGCTCTGGCTGTACGTTCATTATCTCCCGTAAGCATTACCACCCGGATTCCCATATCCTGCAGTTCTTTTACTGCCCGGGGGCTGTCCTCCTTTATAACATCAGCCACTGCGATCATACCGATCAGTGTCCCGCCTTTTGCAAAGAGAAGGGGTGTTTTCCCTTCTTCCGCCAGTTTTTCTGCCTGGCTGAGCAGTTCCGATGCCACAGAAACCTGATCACTGATAAACTTCAGGCTTCCTCCCACAATCACTTCATGGTTTTGCACTGCCCGAAGTCCGTTTCCGGGAAGAGCCTGAAAATCTGAGACCTCCTGCAGAGGGATTCCTTTTTCTTCTGCCCCGGCAATTATAGCCTTTGCAAGGGGATGTTCGCTCCTTTTCTCAAGGGCATAGGCACAGCTTAACAATTTTTCCTCTGAAATTCCTTTGGCAGGAATAATATCAGTTACCTCAGGTTCCCCCCTTGTGATGGTTCCCGTTTTATCCAGCGCAACAATCTGAACCTTACCTGCCTCTTCCAGGGAAACTGCTGTTTTAAACAGGATTCCGTTTTTCGCACCCATACCATTTCCCACCATAATGGCAACCGGTGTGGCAAGTCCAAGAGCGCAGGGGCAGCTGATGACCAGAACAGAAATTCCTCTGGCAAGTGCATATCCAAAGTCTTTTCCTGCAACCAGCCAGACAATGATAGTAACAATGGCAATACTGATAACTGCCGGAACGAAAACACCGGAAACCCGGTCTGCGATTTTCGCAATAGGAGCTTTTGTTGCAGCCGCATCACTGACCATCCTGATGATCTGGGAAAGAGTAGTATCCTCGCCTACACGGGTAGCTTCACATCTGATAAATCCGGACTGATTTACAGTTGCTGCAGAAACTGCATCTCCAGGATTTTTATCCACAGGAATACTCTCTCCTGTAAGTGCAGCCTCATTGACTGCGCTGCCTCCCTCAAGTACCACTCCGTCCACCGGAATGTTCTCCCCGGGACGTACTACGAATACATCACCTTTTTTTACCTGCTCAATGGGTATTTCCCTTTCCTGTCCCTCGCGGACAACCACTGCTGTTTTGGGAGCCAGCTTCATCAACCCCTTCAGCGCATCTGTGGTTTTTCCCTTGGAGCGGGCCTCCAGCATTTTTCCTACTGTGATCAGGGTAAGGATCATGGCAGCAGACTCAAAATAGAACTCCATCATATAATTCATAACTGCTGCCGAATCCCCATCCACCTGTGCCCTTGTCATGGCAAACAGCACATAGACACTCCACACAAAAGATGCCATAGAGCCAAGTGCTACCAGGGTATCCATATTTGGGGCACCGTGCCACAGGCTTTTAAATCCATTGATAAAAAACTTCTGGTTGATGACCATGATAATGCCGGCAAGAAGAAGCTGTACCAGTCCCATGGCAATATGATTATCATGAAACCATGCCGGAAGGGGCCAGCCCCACATCATATGTCCCATAGAAAAATACATCAGTACCAGCAGAAAACCGACAGATGCAATGAGCCTTCGTTTCAATATAGGTGTTTCATGATCTTCCAGTGCTTCCTCTGCTGCAGAAGCAGATATCTGTTCCCCGGATGCCCCCTTTAAAGAGGCTCCGTACCCTGCGTCCTGTACAGCCTTAATAATCGCATCTGTACCGGCAGTTCCCTCCACTCCCATAGAGTTGGTCAGCAGACTGACGGAACAGGATGTGACTCCCGGAACCCTGGATACCGCCTTCTCCACTCTGCTGCTGCAGGCTGCACAGCTCATTCCGGTTACATTGTATTGTTCCATTGTAATTCCTCCTCATAACTTTGTGACTTATTATCCCTGATCTGATATCTGCAGATTGCTTCCCTGCTTTACACCTTCCACAGTTTTTACTTCATCAGTTTCTGCAAAGTAACCACCAGCTCATCGATTGTCTCATCTTTCCCCTGTCGGATATCTCTTGCCACACAGGTACGGATATGCTGAGCCAGAAGCTCCTTGTTAAAGGCATTTACTGCAGCATTCACTGCGGCTGACTGGATCAGGATATCATTACAGTAGGCATCGTTCTCCAGCATCCGGATGATTCCGCGGATCTGTCCTTCCACACGTTTCAGACGATTGACCAGCTTCTTACGTTCTTCCTCTGAACGGGCAGTGTGTTTTTCGCAGCAGGGACAGACCTTCTTCATACCCTCCTCCTGTATTTCCATACTATCTATATTTCTGTTTTCCGATTTTTTCGCCATAAACCGCTCCTTCTTCCGGGCTTCATTTTCTCTTTTTTTGCATTAGTTAAGGGGTATCTGTATTTTTATCTTATACCCCTTACAGGTATTTTTATGATTTATAATATATACCCATTAGGGGTATTTGTCAATTATTTTTTGTCAAGCGGATATTCGCAATCCGCTTCGCTACGTAGCTCTACACCGAATAACTGCTCCGCAGTTTATCAGAAGGAGCTTGCACTCCTCCTGATACAAGCAAGTCCCCACCCACTGCTTATTGCTTTTCGCAACCCCCGCAGGGGACTTACTTGATTCGGTTAAAAAAAGCTTCTGCAAAATGCATCGCTGACGCAATATATTCTGCAAAAGCTTTCATTTTTATACTCTATATACAGGCCTTCATTTTCCCATGTACTTTCTTTCTCACAAAGTAGAAGCAGCATACCTGCATCAGTATGGTAAGGATCCAGGATACAGGGTAGGAAATAAACAGCACGGACAGAGATCTGTGGGATGGAAAGATTCCAAAGATCCATACGATTCTGGTTCCCACAGTACCGATGATGGACAGGATCATAGGAACTCCGGAATGCCCCATTCCACGAAGTGCCCCAGGAAACAGGTCCATCAATCCGCAAAGAAAATAGGGAACTGTGGCAAAGGTCATAATCTCCATTCCTGCATGGATCACATCCGGCTCCCTGGTATAAATCTGCAGGATCTCAGGCCCAAAAAAGTAAGCGCAGCAACCCAGAGTCAGAGAACATACCACAGACAAAATAATACAGTCCACAAGAACCCTGTCCATGCGCTTCCATTTACGGACACCGTAATTCTGGCTGGTAAAGCTCATACATGCCTGGGTAATGGAATTTACAGAGACATACAGAAATCCAAATACATTATTGGCAGCTGTATATCCTGCCATAGCCACAGAGCCAAAGGAGTTGACAGAGGACTGAAGGAGCGCATTGGAAAAATTGATGACCGTGCTCTGGATTCCCGCAGGAACCCCTACCTGGAAAATCTGTTTCAGGTATTCTTTCTTTATGGAAAGCCTGGAAAAGCGCAGCTGATAGCTTCCCTCCGACATATAAAGACATCGCAAAACCAACACACAGGAAATAAACTGTGAGAATACTGTAGCAATGGCAACCCCGGCCACGTCCATATGGAAGTACACAACCAGGATCACATTCAGCACTGCATTGATCACACCGGAAACTATCAGAAAAAATAATGGCCTTCTGGTATCTCCCACAGCGCGGAGAATGGCTGCACCATAATTATAAAGCATAAAAAAGGGCATTCCCAGAAAATAAATCCGCATATACAGGGCAGACTGACTGATTACATCCTCAGGAGTTCCCATAAGCTCCAGGGAAAATCTGGCAAACATCAGTCCCAGGATTCCCATAAGAACCCCACTGATCAGAGCTACCGTAACAGAAGTGTGGACTGTCTCTGACATCTCCTTCGATTTTCCGGCAGCATAAAATCTGGCAGCAAGTACATTGGCTCCCAGGGAAATGCCAATAAATAAATTAGTAAAAATATTGATCAGTGCAGTAGTAGATCCTACAGCAGCCAGTGCCTGACTTCCACTGAACCTGCCCACTACCACAATATCCACAGCATTAAACAGAAGCTGCAGGATTCCGGACAGCATTAAAGGCAATGAAAAAGAGATCAGCTTGTCCATGATCGTTCCATTGCACATATCTATCTCATATTTATTATGTTTCACGTTTCTTTTATTCCTTTCTCAGTTACAGTAACCAGTTTATCCGTTGAAAAGCCCGGATTTCCGGACTATGCCGGAAATCCAGGCCATATTTATCTGTTTATTCCTCAACCAGAGTACCAAAATAATAAAATCCCTTACAGGTATCCAGTCGTACCTTTACATATTTTCCAAGAAGATCTCTGCAGCCTGGGAAATGCACCAGCAGATTATATTCTGTTCTGCCTGTATAGATTCCCTTTTCCTTACTCTCCTCTTCCACCAGGATCTCCTGCACAGTACCCTGGAAGCGGGAAGAAGCCTGACGCCCCTTTTCCTGTACCAGGGAAAGCAGACGGTCAAAACGATCCTTTACCACATCCTCAGGAATCTGGTTCTCCATTTTTGCAGCAGGAGTACCGCTTCTCTTGGAATAAATAAAAGTAAAGGCTGTATCAAAATCACATTTATCTACCACATCCAGTGTGTCCCGGAAGTCCTCTTCTGTCTCCCCGGGGAAGCCTACGATAATATCCGTAGTAAGGGAAATATCCGGGATGGCTGTACGGATCTTCTGCACCAGCTCCAGGTATTTCTCCTTGTCATAGCGCCGGTTCATGATCTTTAAGATACGGCTGCTTCCGGACTGCATAGGCAGATGAAGATGATGGCATACCTTTTTGCTTTTTGCCATAGTTTCAATCAGTTCATCTGACAGATCCTTGGGATGAGAGGTCATAAAACGGATTCTCTTTAACCCCTCAATTTCCTCTACCTGCTGCAGAAGCTGGGCAAAGGTAATAGGATTCTCCAATGTCTTGCCATAGGAGTTTACATTTTGTCCCAGGAGCATAACCTCTGTCACACCGTCTGCCACCAGCTCTCTGATCTCCTGAAGGATAGCTTCCGGTTCGCGGCTTTTCTCCCGTCCACGGACATAGGGAACGATACAATAGCTGCAGAAATTGTTACAGCCAAACATGATGTTCACACCGGTTTTGAAAGAGTATTTACGGTCTGCCGGCATCCCCTCTACGATCTCGTCAGATTCTTTCCATACGTCAATGATCTGCCCCTCCGTATTTAAGCTTCTGTAAAAAAGCTCCGGGAATTTATGAAAATTATGAGTACCAAACACCAGATCAACAAAGGAATAATCCTTATGGATCTTCTCGATTACTTCCGGCTCCTGCATCATACAGCCAAACAGTACGATCTTCATTTCTTTTTTCTGTTTCTTAATGCTCTTCAAATGTCCCAGATGTCCGTAGATCTTCATATTGGCATTCTCACGGACAGTACAGGTATTATAGATCACCACATCCGCATCCTCTTCCCTGGAAACCTCTTCATAGCCCATTTTCTTCACAATACCGGCAACTGTCTCTGTCTGAAGGGAATTCATCTGACAGCCGGCATTCTGGATAAAAAAGGCAGGCTGATGATCATATCTCTCTGCGACCAGTGCCTTACATTTTTCAATATATTCTAACTGCACTTTACTTTCCTGTGTATTAATCACTGTATATTTCCTCGTCCTTTCACAAGTTCTGTTCTATATTTATTATAAATTTGTGCTTTTCTTATCATACAGAATTTAGAGACAGATGTCAAACAAAAAAGCATGAAAAAGGCAGGCCCGAAGGCCCGCCTTTTTCATTCTCACAGCCGCCTGACCCTGTCAGACGGTCCAATTGATTACATTTCTTTTTTACGTTTTCTCACCAGCACATAACCGCCTGCCAAGATAGATGCTGCTGCCAGTGCCATCATAGTACCAACCGGTGATTCATCTCCTGTAGATACTGCTGACTTGGAAGCAGATCCGCTTGTTCCATCTGCATAAGTGGTCGGTGTCAGATCTGATGTACCCTCTGTTGTTCCGTCTCCTCCATAAGTACCGTCTGAACCGGTAACACCAGGAGTTACAGATGTCTGAGCCAGAGGAGCTGCCTTAAACTGATATTTTACAGATTCGATAATACCGCTCTGTGCCTGCCATTCTGTTCCGCTGTATACCTCTTTCTGGAAGAATACATAAATATCATAGGTTGTCTCTGCATCCTTGTAAATACCCTTGGCAGCGCCGATCTTCCAGGTAGTATGCATATCCTTGGAAGATGGATTTGCTGACATGCTCCAGTACTGTGGTACCCATCTCACATCTCCCTCATGAGGATCTGCATTGTCTGTACCTGCACCGATTGCTCTGAAATCATAGAAAGTTCCAGGATAGAAGGTAAGTGCGTTTTCAAAGCCCTGAACCTTACTTTCTGTAACTGCCGGAGTCTTCGGTACCGGAGTAGGTGTCACAGGAGCCTCCGGGCGTTTCTGTGCACTGTTGTCAACCTTTACGGATTTATAGTTTTTAGAATCCTTTTCACTGATTACAGTTACATAAATATCTACATCATAATCCGGCAGATCTGTTACTGTAACAGTTGTACTCTTATCAGCCTTGATCTTCTGACCGCTTACAGTGATCTCCGGCGCTTTTTCACCCTTTTTCACCCAGTCTACCTGGTAAAGTCCGTTAATGTTGGTATGGAATTTAATCTCATAGCTGTTGTGGCTGGTCCATTTACCACTTTCGATTTTGATCGCAGCCTTTGCTTCCGGTTTCTCAGAAGGAGTGGGAGCTACCGTTACAGTGGGATCTACCAGTTTTCCGTCTTCCCCAATGGTAAAGGTCTGTCCTTCATAAGTAAGCTGAGGCAGAACTTCTGCCAGTGTTACATCTGTTACACCTTCTGCTAATCCTACTACTGATACACCGGCCTTTGCATCCTTTACCTGGACGCCGATGGTAGAACCGGTTGTTGCACCGGTCACATTGATCTTGCCTTCTCCTGCCAGAACCAGGTTGCTGACAGCATCATTCTGATCCTTATTTTCTGTTACAGATACAGTGCCCTTTACATTTACTGCACTTTCACTGTAGATACCACCGCCAAGTGCTGCGGTATTGCCTGTAACAGTTCCGCCCTGCAGATATACGTTGGCGCCGGAGACTGCATTAACAGCTCCACCCTGTGCCGCAGTGTTACCTGTAACAGTTCCTCCTAAAAGATAGAAAGCTGCACCGGAAGCCACGTTAACAGCTCCACCATTTACCTCTGTGGAAGTGTTAGCATTTCCGGAAAGTGTTACACCGTCAGAAATTCCAAAGGTGCCGCTCTGTACATCAACCATAGGTGCTGTCACAGCTGTTGTGCCATCCCCTGTACCGTCTACTGTAATGGAACCGGTTCCTATTGCATTTCCGTCTTTATCATTTACTGTACCGCCGGCAATCTGGAAAGTACCGCCGGATACTGAGAAAAGGCTTCCTGCAAAACCGGCAGCACGTTTGATCTTAATATCCTCTGCTGTTGCAACCAGCATAATATTTTTGTTAGCCGGAACATCAATTGTCTCTCCAAGCTCAATCTCGCTGCTGATCTTAATGTATGTAGGATCATTGGCTTCAGCTGTACTGTCAGGTACTGCTGCAAATGCTTCCTTCAGAGTTGCATAGGCAGTCTCGCCGATCACGATTGTTCCGCTTCCTGCTTCTTCTGCAGCCGGTACCTCAGTAGGGTCTGCTGACTGTGTTTCCGGAGTCTCTGCAGGAGTCTCCTCTGACGGTGTTTCATCAGGAGTCTCTGCAGGCTCTTCTGCCGGTGTTTCCGGAGTCTCTGCAGGAGTTTCAGAAGCTGCCGGATCCTCTGCCGGTGCATCTGTACCTTCCTCTGCTGCCAACTCTCCCTCTGCTTCTGCCTGTGCTGCTACTGTATCTGCTGCTGCAAATGCAGCAGAAGGAGCCATTCCCATAGATAATGCTCCAGCCATCAAAATGGCAAATAATTGTTTTCTCCTCATTTTATGTCCTCCATAAATAAGTCTTTTATTTCATTTTTGCAATTCAAAACTAATTTTGAGTATAGCACACCTTTTGCAAAAAATCAAACTTACGGACGAATTTGTCCGTTTCCATAGATAATATATTTGGTAGTGGTAAGTGCCAGTAATCCCATAGGTCCCCTTGCATGTAATTTCTGGGTACTGATACCGATCTCCGCGCCAAAGCCAAACTCAAACCCATCTGTAAATCTGGTGGAAGCATTCACATACACTGCCGCAGCATCCACCTGATCCAGGAATTTCTGGGCATGCTCATAATTATTGGTAATGATTGCCTCAGAATGTCCGGTATTATATTGATTAATATGGCTGATTGCTTCTTCTACAGAGGAAACTACCTTCAGGGAAAGAATATAATCCAAATACTCTCTGCCCCAGTCTTCCTCTGTTGCATGTACAGCTCCGGGGATCAGCTCACAGGCTGCTTCATCTGCCCGGATTTCCACCTGTTTCTCCTGCAGGCGTCTGGCCAGAACAGGCAGAAACTCATCCTTTACTTTCTCATGGACCAGTACAGACTCACAAGCATTGCACACACCGACCCGCTGAGTCTTGGCATTCATAATAATATCTGCTGCCATCTGCAGATCGGCAGTTTCGTCCACATAAATATGGCAGTTACCTGTACCGGTCTCGATCACAGGGATTGTACTATTCTCAACTACTGCTTTGATCAGTCCTCTGCCGCCTCTGGGGATCAGCACATCCACATACTGATTCATTTTCATAAATTCTGCTGTGGTTTCTCTGGAAGTGTCCGTGATCAGCTGGATGGCATCCTCTGTGATCCCCTGCTCCCGTAATACCTCACGGATACATTTTACAATGGCCTCATTGGAATGAATGGCATCGCTTCCTCCCTTTAAGATCACCACATTTCCGGTCTTAAAGCAAAGGGCAAAGGCATCTGCTGTTACATTTGGTCTGGCCTCATAAATAATTCCGATCACACCTAAGGGCACTCTTTTCTGCCCGATCATCAGACCGTTGGGACGCTTCTTCATCCCCAGGACCTCACCTACAGGGTCCTCCAGCGCCGCCACCTGGCGAAGTCCCTCTGCCATCCCCCGGATCCGGTCACCGGTAAGAAGCAGTCTGTCCACCAGAGCCTCCGGCATATTATTTTTTCTGCCGTTTTCCACATCCAGGGCATTGGCTGCTGTCAGAGTATCTGCATTCTCTGTCAGTGCCTCTGCAACCTTAAGAAGCACCTCATTTTTCTCATTTGCAGAAAGATTTCTCACAAGAACTTCCGCATTCCTGGCATTTTTTCCAAGAGTATTCAGCATTTCATTCATTTCTCAAACTCCTTTCGGTCACAAGATTTAAGCCTCAGACGTCAGGCAGCAGGTTTCCTCCTCTGTCACCAGGATCTGAGGACAGATATCTGTAGGTTCTGTGGGAACCTGATCAAACATCTGAAAGGAAAAGGCCACTGCCACTCTCTGGATATCCGGATGCTTCTCCAGATAACGGTCATAAAACCCTCCACCGTATCCTACCCGGTGATTCTCCCTGTCAAAAGCCACACCAGGCATGATCATAAGTGCTGTGGGCCATTCCACGATTTCCCCTGAAGCAGGCTCCGGGATCCGGAAATACCCAGGTTCAAGCTGGGAAAAATCAGTAAGCTTATAAAACACCATATCCTTTCCCACCACCTTGGGTACCGCAACCTCTTTGCCGGCCTTCCATGCCTCTTCAATAAGATACTCCGTGATCACCTCATGATTGTAATCTGCATATGCCAGGATCCTGTCTGCATGCTTAAAGGCAGGAAGAGCCACCACTCTCTGAGTGATCGCTTTGCTCATTTCCTCCACCCAGGCATCTGTACACTGTTTTCTGGCTGCAAAAACTTTTTTCCTAATTTCCTTTTTTGTGTCCATATTTCTCTCCAAGATTTACTACTGAGCCATCTGCTTCTTTGATATCAATATTATCCAGCTGAGTACGAAGATTCAGACGGACATAGGCAATATATTCCTTGCGCAGCAGTTCCCTCTCCTTTTTTTCTTCTTCCGTAAGTCCTACGCTTTTCGCCTTATGTGCCAGTGCATTGATCCGTTCAATCTTTTCTGCCTCCATAAATAAATTCCTCCTGTGTTTTTATAATAATTTATCAATAATATCGATAAGATAAAACTCTTCTCTGGACTGACCCACAAATAAGGTACCGTAGTCACGGCCCTCTGTGATCTTGTGGATAATATGGAAATCAGCTCCATTGGCAATGACCATATCCACTCCTGCAGCAGAGGCAATCCTGGCAGCCGTAAGCTTGGTAGCCATTCCTCCGGTTCCCACAGTGCTCTTGGATGTGGATTTTCCCATCTCCAGGAACTCCTCATCCAGATTCTCCACCAGATCAATAAATCTGGCATCCGGATTGATATTGGGATCATCCGTAAAAAGTCCGTCAATATCTGACAGCAGGATGAGCAGATCTGCCTGCACCAGTGCCGCAACCACTGCAGACAATGTATCATTATCTCCAAACTTCTCCAGAGACTGCAGCTCATAAGTGGAGATAGAGTCATTTTCATTTACAATGGGAATGACTCCCAGACTCAGAAGCTCATTAAAGGTATTCTGAGCATTTTTACGGTTCGCATTATTAACCATTGTATTTTTTGTCATCAAAATCTGAGCTGAGGGCTGGTTGTATTCCAGAAAAAGCTTCTGATAGATCATGATCAGACGGGCCTGTCCCACTGCAGCGCAGGCCTGCTTGGTCTTAAGCTCTGTAGGCTTTTCCTTCATTCCCAGAGCAGCTACTCCTGTAGCCACAGCTCCGGAAGAAACCAGGATCACATCTTTTCCCTGACTTCGCAGATCACTTAGTTCCCTGGCCAGAACCTCCAGCTTTCGCAGATTCAGTCTCCCTGTTTCCGAATGGGTCAGGGATGAGGAACCGATTTTAATTACTATTCTCTTTTTATCCTTTAATCTTTCCCGGTAATTCATTTTTCACTCCGTAATTTCAAGTCTTTTTATCGTGTAATGCCAAGCTCATCCAAAGCAGTTCTCTGTTTATTTTCCATAACAACAGCCTCCTCAGGTGTCATATGGTCATAGCCCAGCAGATGCAGCATACTGTGGGCTACCAGGAAACAGAATTCTCTGGTAACACTGTGTCCGTATTCCTCAGCCTGGGCGAAAACCTTATCTACAGAGATCATAATATCTCCCAGTAATAATTCATCTGTATCCAGGTCAAAATAGGATTCGTCCTCCTCCACAATGGCGTAATCTGCCGGTGTCTCAAATGGGATCATAGGAAAAGACAGAACATCTGTAGGCGCAGGGATCTCCCTGAATTCTGTATTCACTCTCTGGATCTCTTCATTATCTGTGAGAACCAGATTTACCTGTGCATCATAAGGACAGCCTTCCATATCCAGAACCTTCTGCACTACTTTTTCTGCCAGCTCCTCATACTCAATTCCGATTTCACGGTCTGTCTCATAATCTATCTGTAATGTCATCTCTCATATCCTCCTCTTCGTCCCCTGGCAGGGCGCTCCGGCTTCTGCTTTTTTTCATAGGCATCGTAGGCCTGGACAATCTGCTGCACCAGAGGATGACGTACCACATCCTTGCTGGTCAGCTGGCAAAAGCCAATATCATCTATTTTCTTCAGCACCTTCATAGCCACATCCAGCCCGGAAACAGCATCCCGGGGCAGATCCTTCTGGGAAGCATCTCCGGTAACAATTACCTTGGAGCCAAATCCAATACGTGTCAGGAACATTTTCATCTGTGCAGGGGTGGTATTCTGGGCTTCATCCAGAATAATGAAAGCATTATCCAAAGTACGTCCTCTCATATAGGCAAGAGGAGCCACCTCGATCAATCCTCTCTCCATATTTTTGGCAAAGCTGTCTGCTCCCATGATCTGATACAGCGCATCATAGAGAGGGCGCAGATAGGGATCTACCTTACTCTGGAGATCACCGGGCAGAAAGCCAAGCTTTTCTCCTGCTTCAATGGCAGGGCGTGTCAGGATGATCCTGCTTACCTCTTCATTTCGAAAAGCAGTCACTGCCATGGCCATAGCCAGGTAAGTTTTACCTGTACCTGCAGGCCCCACTCCGAAAACAATCATTTTTTTGCGGATCTGGTCTACATATTCCTTCTGTCCCAGAGTCTTGGGCTTTATTGGCCTGCCCTGAATGGTATTGCAGATAAAATCCTTATCTATTTCTGTAAGTACCTCATTCCTCTGCTCCATGGCAAGAGAAAGAGCATAGTTTACATTCTGTCTGGTAATCGTATTGCCTCTTTTTGCCAGAACCACCAACTCATCGATCAGTTTTTTCGCAGAGGCTGCATTCTGTTCACTTCCTAATATTTTCAAAACTCCATCTCTGGAGATCACAGTTACATTTAAGGTCCGCTCGATCAGCTTCAGATGCTCATCAAACTGTCCGAACACATTTGATTCCTGATCAGCCGGTACTTCTGTATGCAATTCAATAATACTGCCTGCCATTTAAAATAATTCCTTTCTGTAGTTACTGTGTTTTATTGTATCACCCTTTTGTATTTTTTGAAATAAAAAATTTAAGGTTTTTCCCAGGGCACTTCTTTTCCTGTCTTTTCAACTATTTCCAGAACACCGGAGCTTATACAGGCAGAGTCTGTGACCCTTATGGCAACACGATTGTCTGTAATCTCTTTTCCCTCTTCCAGAAGTTTTTTCATATATGTGCGCAGGCAAAGCTCTGCCTGGGTCCTGGCTTCTGCAGGTGTATAAATTTCCGTAATCTGTCTGTATTTTTGAAACTCCACTTTTCCCACAGACAGAGGCAGGCTGAAATTCTCATTAAGATATAAGGGATATTCTGCGGAAGATATCCTCCAGTTACCCTTTGGAATATGAAAAAGTTCCAGGTACCAGGCTCCTGCCTTCAGATAAAAGCCCGTTTCAGTTTTACCGGTCATCTCTCTTTCTCTATGCTTAAGAGGAAACTCCCTGTGATAAACTACAGGATGAGAAATGTAGATATCCGCATCTGCATGGACATATTCTCTGCGCTGGATCTCCTGGTTATCATTCATAATATGTAATTCACCGGAAACAAGAAGATCTCCGGCATCACAGGTGTCTCCCACTTTTTTTACAGGAATTCCTGCACGGGCAATGATCCGGACAATTTTCCCCTTTTGATTCGCCACCAGATCGCAGGGCATACTATTTTTTTCTGTTTCCTGCAGTTCCTCCTTCTCTTTTATATCCAGTATCAGTTTACAGCCTGTGATCCTGGCAGATACCCAGGTAATATCCGGAAAATCTTTTCGCACAAAGGCAGCAAGCTGTGTACAGTTTACTTTCTTTTTGGACATCCCATGGACGATTTCTTCCTTTTCCAGATATTTCAGTATTTCCGGAGTACTGTTTTTTATATTTCCACTGATCTGAATATTCCATATTCTGCCGGACAGAAAGATCACAAGAATGCTACCCAGAAGAAGCCCTGCTGCAAAGGCCTTTTTCTTCCTGCACCGGATCATCCGGACCGGAAGCCCTCCCTTTTTCAGTATTTTAATATGAACTCCTGTTTTATTTCTGACAGGCCTTAATTTAAAATAATCTCTCACAGAAACACAGGCCTGTATCCTGCCTTCACCTTTATAAGAGATCTTTTCCATAAAAATCCCACGGTTCCTGCACAGATTAAGAAATCGTCCTAATTGCTCTCCCTCTATGCAAAGGATCACATATCCATATAGAAATCTTAATAATTTTCCCATATCCGGTAGTCATTTCTGCTGCAAAAGAATACTGGAGATCGCCCCGGTAATCTTCATTTCCAGAGAGGTATACCAGACAATTTCCAGATTTCTGCCACGCAGAAGGACCTTTCCCCGAAGAGACTGGAGCAGAATTTCAGAATCTGTATACTGCAGAATACCTTTATAATTTTCTATCACTGCTTCCCCGCTTCCTGTGAGGGAAATCTTAGTTTCCCCACCGTCCAGATCCGGCGCCAGCTCCAGTGCAGTGACCACCTGCTTCTTCCACAGTCTGTTTTTTTCCATAAAAAATCCCTCCGGCTTTTACTGTCAGTTTATGCCGGAGAGATTTATGGTATGCAAAAGCCCAGGAAAATACAGGGAAACCTTCACTTTCATCGGATCAGGATCATGGAAAACCAGAGGATGGTATTTCCGCCCAGGTTATATTCCATGGACTGCTCTTCCACAATTTCATTTACCACTACGCCGTGGCTTTCCAGGCAGGGATGCATTCTGTCTGGATGTCTGCAGGGCTTTCCTTCTGTATATGCACATTTCTCACAGATATCACAGGACTCTGTAGAAAGGATAAAGGTTTCATAGCCTTCCTCTTTCAGATATCTTCCCACCTCAGTGGTCAGGTCCTCATGAGCCCGCCTGGTAGAGAGCATTTCTTCCATATTCAGGATATCTGACACCTCTGCCACACTGGAAAAAAATACAGCCTGGGGGTATTTTTTGATTCTTTTCTCACACTCCTCCAGAGTGCCCACAGCTGGGGGACAGGCCCAGGTAGAGCCATAACGGGTACACTCCTGCCTGCAGATCGTCCTGACCCGCTCTTCTATCCTTATATTCTGAGTGTCCAGCAACCGATATTCATAAATGGGATACTGTGAAATAAATTCTTCAAATTTCTGTCTGTCCATAACCTGCTCCTTGTACTATTTGTGATATGGCTCATGATTTATGATCCTGTAGCTTCGATAAATCTGCTCAAGAAGGATCATCTGCATCAGCTGATGGGGAAAGGTCATTTTCGAAAAGCTCAGCTTATAATCTGCCCGTTTCAGCACCTTATCACTTAGCCCCAGGGAGCCCCCGATCACAAAGGCAATGGAGCTGACACCTGAAACGCCAAGACGTTCTATCTTTTGGGACAGCTCCACAGAATCTGCCATTTGTCCGTCAATAGCAAGAGCGATCACATAATCCTGCTCCCGGATATGTTTCAGAAGCCGTTCCCCCTCTGTATCCTTAATCTGCTGATTCAAAGTCTCAGAGGCTTTGTCCGGTGTCTTTTCATCCGGCACCTGACAGAAGGTCAGCTTGCAATATCTGCTAAGGCGCTTGGCATATTCTGCAATTCCTGCACTTAAATATTTTTCTTTAATTTTTCCAACTGATACAATACGGATTTCCATTCTCTTCTTTCCTGTCTTTAATATTGTAAATAGTATTCCCTGGAAGTAAGCTTGCTGGTTTTTCCGTTGGCTGCCACAAGGATCACATTAAATATATGGTATCCCACAGGCATGGATATGGGCTGTTCATATTCTGTACTGTTCACATCCGGTTCTCTGTCAAAGGCATAATAAGCCTTACATCCATCCGGCACACTGACCTTGATGGTTGTCTCTTTGCTGAAATCCCCTGACTTTGGATAAACAACAGGGGCTGCCGGAGTTTTCAGCACAATAATATATTTTCCGGAAGCCACTTCGCTTATAATGTTTTTGGCATTCACACCGATTGCCTTTATACAGGTAGTTCCCTCATTTAATTCAACGGGTTCCGTATACACAGAACTTTCCAAAGTAGGATCTGTACCGTCCAGAGTATAATAAATCCTCTGGTAATCTCCAGAAAGCTCCAGTTTCTGAAGTGAAGTATAGGTTCCCGGAGCAATGCTGAAAGCCGGGGGACTGCACATATATTCCCCACAGGCCTCCTGGACTTTTTTGCTGCTGTTCTGCAGAATATCCCGTACCTCTGCACTCTGTCCATTTTTTGCAAGCAAAGATACCAGCTCCTCATAAACACCTACACCTGCATCTGCTTTTTTTACCAGCGGCTTCAGAATCAGGATTCCTTCCTTCAGTTTCCCTTGCTTCTCCAGACATTTTGCCAGAAGAATATTTGCAGACTCATTATTGGGCTTTTTTTCCAGGGCTGCTTCTATAGATCTGGCCGCTGCCCCATAATGTTCCTGTTCAAACTGCTGGCTGGCATGACTGTATAATGCCGAAAAAGTATGTAACTGCCGGTAACAGAACGCTCCCAGAAGGACTGCAGCTGCCAGACAGACAACAATAGTCCTCTTCCGGTTATAAATAAACTTTCCGGCAGACAGTCCTTCCCTGTCACTTTCTTCACCTGAGTCCTGCTGTTCCTTTTTTCTGAGCTGTGTTTCCACAGAATCAAATTCCCTGACCCAGGGAATTTCTGAAAGGCAATGAGGACAATACAGGGAGCCTTTTTCCACTTCTTTGTGGCAACTGGGACATTTCATAGACACCCTCACTGTTTCTTAAACCTATTATCCATGTTACTGCGCACAAAGCAGGCAGTAACCCCTTAATTGTTCTCTATATAATTTTCAAACTGCTCCATAGACATAAGCACTTTTCTGGGCTTGGTTCCCTCCTCAGGTCCTACTACTCCTGCATCACAGAGCTGATCCATGATCCTGGCCGCTCTGTTAAATCCTATCTTAAACATTCGCTGAAGCATGCCTATGGAAGCTTTCTCCTTCTCAATAATAAACTTTCCGGCTTCCTCAAAGTGTACATCCCTGTCTTCACCGGCTCCGCCGGCTGCTGCCCCAGGAGAATTCACCTGCTGCTCAATCTGCTGGTCATACTGTACTCCAGGATTTTTATCTGCCAGGAACTCAACCACCTGGCTGACCTCCTCATCCGATACAAAAGCTCCCTGTAATCTGGCAGGCTTCTGATATCCCTGAGGATAAAAAAGCATATCTCCCTTACCCAGAAGCTTCTCTGCCCCATTCATATCCAGAATGGTGCGGGAATCCACTCCCGATGACACAGAAAAAGCAATTCTGGAAGGCATATTCGCCTTGATCAGACCTGTAATAACATTTACGGAAGGTCTCTGGGTAGCAATGATCAGATGAATACCTGCTGCACGGGCAAGCTGAGCCAGACGGCAGATGGCATCCTCCACTTCACCGGGTGCTACCATCATAAGATCTGCCAGCTCGTCTACAATGATTACAATCTGAGGCATTTTATCCGGTCGGGGCTGCTCTTCTGTGAAATGCATGGTTTCAATCTTACGATTATATTCGGAAAGATTACGGACTCCGTACTCCGCAAAGGTATTATATCGGTTTGTCATTTCTGTAACAGCCCAGTTCAACGCTCCTGCTGCTTTCTTCGGATCTGTGACTACCGGAATAAACAGATGAGGAATTCCATTATATACACTAAGCTCTACCACCTTGGGGTCGATCATGATCAGCTTCACTTCTTCAGGCTTCGCCTTGTACAAAATGCTGACGATCAAAGTATTAATACATACGGATTTACCGGAGCCTGTGGCACCGGCGATGAGAAGATGAGGCATTTTTGCAATATCTGTTACAACTGTTTTGCCTGCAATATCCTTACCTACAGCAAAAGAAAGTCTGGATTTTGCTTTCTGAAATTCCTCTGACTGAAGGAGATCGCGGAGCATGACCGTACTGTTTTCCTTATTGGGCACCTCAATTCCCACAGCTGCTTTGCCGGGAATGGGCGCCTCGATACGGATGTCAGGGGTAGCCAGATTCAGCTTGATATCATCTGCCAGACCTACGATCTTGCTGACCTTAACCCCCATTTCCGGCTGAAGCTCATACCGGGTTACAGTAGGACCACAGCTTACATTTGTCACTGTCACATTTACTCCGAAATTGTGAAGAACCTCCTGCAGCTTCTGAGCAGTTTTCCGCAGATGGGCATCCGTATCTCCCTGGGATTTTCCGCTGCCTCTTTTCAGCAGGTTAAGAGGTGGAAATCTGTATTCTTTTTTCTCAGCGGCTTCGTTCTGGCTAATCTCGTGCTGTATACTTACAATGCCGTTCTGAATCTCTGCTTCAGAAGATTTCGGATTCTTCGAAGGCTGCCGCTGAGCCTTCTCCGGCTGAAAAGGGGGCACTTCTTCCTCTTCTGCATCACTTTCTGTATCGTCTTCTGTATTTTCTTCTATATTTTCTTTATCATCTGCCGGAACATCTGTCAGTTCATCCGCTCTCTGAATCTGGAAATCCATAGCAGGAGAGAATTCTTCATTCTCCTCCGGCTGAACTTCATCCATTTCTTCCGACACATCTGAAAGATTATCTGGCTCATCTGCATCCGCAGAAACCGCAGCTTTCTTTGATGGCTTCCCTGACTTCTTCTTATTTTTCTGAGATTTCGGCTCTGTCAGTCTGGTACCTTCCAGAAATCCGGCTTTTTTCATATTCTTTGCTTCTTTTGGGTCTAGCAAGAAGTCCTCCTCATTGTCAAGAAAGTCCTCCTCTTCCTCTCCTTCAGCTGCAATCTCCTCTTCCAGCCTCCGGATTTTTTCCTCTCTGCGTTCCTCACGAAGCTGTTTTCTCTGTTGCGCACGAACCTGGCGGCGCATCTGTCTCTCCGGTTGTCCCTCCATATACTGGGCACGACCGTTCTTAATCAGATCAAGAATCCGGATCACCAGCATGGTGACAAAGTCAAGAAGGGATCTCTGAGTAATGATGATCAGGCATACAATATACACCAGAATAATGATTACTATCCCTCCTGCTGTACCAAAGGCAGATGTAATTGAAATACAGAGTGCTCCGCCAATCAATCCTCCACCGGTTTTATAATCAGCACTTAAATTAAAATAATCCATTAAAGTAGTGCCTGACATGTATCCGTCTGTGAGAAGCTGTGCTGTTGCACACATAAAAAGAAACATCACAAAAACTGCTGCCATTTTTTTGTATGCCAGACGGTTAGTTTTATTGATCAGAATAAAGGCTGCCCCTACAAAGAAAATGACAGGAAAAAGATATGCCATCATTCCCATCAGTCCAAAGCAGAAATGACTGATGGCATCCCCTACAAAGCCTCCCATTCCGAAATTGCTGACCAGAAGGATCACACAGGCTGCCAGGATCACAAATAAAATAATCTCTGTCTGAAACCCTGCTGTCTCCTGCCTGGATGCAGCTCCTCTGCTGTTTTTCCCCTTTTTTACTGTACGTTTCCTGTTAGATGCTGCCATTTCCAGGCTCCCCTCCTAATTATGTTACTGTTTTTTGTTACTGTCTTCGCCCACTGATTATCACTTTTTGTAAATCGAACACAGAGCTCACCTGATCCGGTCAAAAGGCATAATTACACAGCAAAACGATCACACCAATGGCAAACGAATAAACTGCAAAATACCGAAACTTTGTTTTCTGCACAAGCTGAACCATAAAACGGATCACCAGACATCCTGCCACCCCCGCCAGGAGCATTGCAAAAATGCTGGCAAAAATCATTCCAACTGTCATACTGGGCGCACCAAAATATCCTATTTCCGTAAAGAACGCCCCGATCACAGCCGGTAAACTCATAAAAATCGAAAAAAGCAGGGCAAATTTACAGCTGTATCCGCACAGCAGAGCTGCACATACAGTCAGCCCCAGCCTGGAAATCCCCGGAAATACAGAAAGCCCCTGACAAATTCCAATCCACATGGCACTGTCCCAGGACGCTTCACGGGGGCCCTTCTCGCCGCCGGAATTATTCAGATCTGTCACCAGAAGGATAATTCCTGAGATCAGAAAACCAATTCCCTGACAGATAGGAGAGGCTCCCGCCACAACTGCCAGTCTTCTGGAGCTGATACCCAGTAATGCGGTAGGAATCATAGATACAAGCAAAAGTGCCGCAAACTTACGATAGGATCCTGTTACGATCCTGGCATATTTTAAGTTGTTTCCTGTCCGCCTGTTATGAATGTACAGATTTAGATTACCAATGGCATCCATAAGCATTCCCACAGCTTCAAAAAGCAGTCTCTTTAATTCATTCCTATAGAGAAAAATAATGGCTGCAGCTGTACCCAGATGCAGCATGGACTCAATGAGAAGGCCTGTATCCTGTTCCATTCCCAGAAAATGCTCCATCACTCCAAGATGTCCCAGACTGCTCACCGGCAAAAATTCTGTGACCGCCTGGATTACAGCCAATAAAATCAAATATAAAACGATCATAAATGTATTTCCTTTTCCTATATTCGAAATCCGTTGATATCATATTATAGCACACCTATATTCAATTGACAACTGCCTCTAAAATACAGCAAAAACTCCTGTCCGCATTTCTATGCAGACAGGAGCCTGAATATGTATCAGTCCAGTTCAAAGAACCGGGTTTTATTTATTTTTCAGATATTCATCGATACCTTTGGCACCTGCTTTACCAGCACCCATGGCAAGGATAACAGTAGCTGCACCTGTAACAGCATCACCACCGGCATATACACCGTCTTTGGATGTCTTACCTGTTTCTCCTTCAGCAACGATACATCTTCTCTTATTCACTTCAAGACCCTTTGTGGTAGAAGAGATCAGTGGGTTCGGGGAAGTACCAAGAGACATGATCACTGTATCTACATCCATATCATACTCAGATCCTGGGATTTCAACCGGACGACGTCTTCCGGAAGCATCCGGCTCACCAAGTTCCATCTTGACAACCTTCATACCTTTTACATGGCCATTCTCATCAACAAGAATTTCCTTCGGGTTTGTGAGAAGATCGAAGATGATTCCCTCTTCCTTAGCGTGATGAACTTCCTCTGCTCGTGCAGGAAGCTCTGCTTCACTTCTTCTGTATACAATATGTACCTCAGCGCCAAGTCTCAGAGCAGTTCTTGCAGCATCCATAGCAACGTTACCGCCGCCTACAACTGCTACTTTCTTGCCAGCTGCGATCGGTGTGTCATAAGACTCATCAAAGGCTTTCATCAGGTTGCTTCGTGTAAGATATTCGTTGGCAGAGAATACACCGCTTGCATTCTCACCCGGGATACCCATGAACATTGGAAGTCCGGCACCTGATCCGATGAACACAGCTTCAAATCCTTCGTCCTCGATCAGCTGATCGATAGTTGTAGATTTACCGATTACTACGTTAGTTTCGAATTTAACACCTAATTCTTTAACTTTTTCGATTTCTTTTTTAACAACCTTCTGTTTCGGAAGACGGAACTCCGGAATACCGTAAACAAGAACGCCTCCAAGTTCATGAAGAGCTTCGAATACAGTTACATCATAACCTGCTTTTGCAAGGTCACCTGCACAGGTAAGTCCGGAAGGACCGGAACCGATTACTGCAACCTTATGTCCGTTCTTAACCTCTGCTCCTACAGGTTTGATATCATGCTCCAGAGCATAGTCAGCAACAAATCTCTCCAGTTTACCGATAGAAACGGCTTCCCCTTTGATTCCACGGATACATTTACCTTCGCACTGGGATTCCTGAGGACATACACGTCCGCAGATAGCCGGAAGTGCAGAAGATAATCCGATTACTTTGTATGCTTCTTCAATCTTACCTTCTTTGATCTGTTCAATAAATCCAGGAATGTTGATGGATACCGGGCAGCCTTCTACACATTTGGGTTTCTTGCAGCCTAAGCATCTCTGTGCCTCTTCCATTGCTTCTTCCTGATTATATCCAAGACAAACTTCTTCAAAGTTTGTTGCACGTACCTTCGGATCCTGTTCTCTTACAGGAACTTTTTTTAACATCTTTGCATCTGCCATTACTCGTCACCTCCACAATGTCCGCATCCGCCGTGATGGGTATCGCCTTCCTGAAGCTTCAGTAATGCACGACCCTCTTCTGTCTTATACATCTGACTTCTCTTCATAGCCTGATCGAAATCAACCAGATGTCCGTCGAATTCCGGTCCGTCTACACATGCAAATTTAATCTCATCACCAACCTGGAGACGACATGCTCCGCACATACCTGTTCCGTCAACCATGATCGGATTCATGCTGACAATTGTATGAATGCCAAGCTTTTTGGTAAGAAGACAGACAAATTTCATCATGATCATCGGTCCGATGGCTACACAGACATCATAATGTTTGCCTTCATTTGTTACCAGATCCTCAAGAGTCTTGGTAACCATACCGGAACGTCCATAGGAACCATCATCTGTTGTAACATACAGATTGGAAACTTCGCCAAGTTCCTTCTCAAGGATAACCATATCCTTTGTCTTGGAACCAAGGATAACATCTGCTGTGATGCCATGCTCATGGAGCCATTTAACCTGTGGATAAACAGGTGCTGTACCAACACCGCCGGCAACAAATACCATTTTCTTTTTCTTTAATTCTTCAATATCTTCGTGAACAAATTCAGATGGACATCCAAGAGGACCTACGAAATCGCGGAAAGAATCTCCGGCTTTTAATTCTGCCATCTTGATCGTGGATACACCGATCTCCTGGAATACAATGGTAATTGTACCCTCTTCACGGTCGTAGTCACAGATAGTAAGAGGAATTCTCTCACCCTTCTCATCTAACTTAACGATAATAAATTGTCCTGGCTGGCAATGGCTTGCAACACGCGGTGCATGTACAACCATTAAATGAATTTTAGCGGCCAGTGTCTCAGCTTTTAAAATCTTATACATGGTTTTCCTCCTCGCAAATAATAAGCCTTCAATTATAATACGTCAAAAAAAGTCAGATGGCAAGTATTCTTTTCCAACAATATAAGATTTTTTCAGTTTTTTAACCGAATAAACTGCGGAGCAGTTATTTGGTTATGAGCAAGTAGCAAAGCGGATTGCGAATATCCTCTTTAATTCATTCCTTCTTCTGCATTTCAATCAATTCATATAACTTTCCCAGCGCTTCCCGGATACCACCCACCTCATCGATCAATCCCTCTTTCACTGCCTCAGGACCTTCCAGCATGGTTCCCACATCTTTTACCAGCTGGGAGGTATCCAGCATCAGCTCCTCCAGTCTCTTCTGTGTCATATGGGAATGGCCGGAAATAAAGGTAGTGATCCGGTCCTGGATTTTTTCCATATTCCGGTATGTCTGCGCCACTCCGATAAACATACCATTGGAACGGACCGGATGGATCACCATAGTGGCACTTGGTACTACGAAGGAATAATCTGCAGAGACAGCCATAGGCACTCCAATAGAATGTCCCCCGCCAAGAACCAACGATACGGTAGGAATACTTAAGGATGCGATCATCTCCGCAATGGCAAGCCCCGCTTCCACATCTCCTCCTACTGTATTAAGCAAGATCAGTAATCCTTCTATTTCTTCATCATCCTCAATAATCGCAAGTTTTGGAAGTATATGCTCATATTTCGTGGTTTTGGAATGAGAGGGTGCAGACTCATGGCCCTCCACTTCTCCGATGATAGTCAGAAGTTCCACCTTATGATTGCGGGAATTTCCGTTCAAAACCGCCTGTCCCATTTCCTTGATCTGCTGGTTTTTACTTTCCTGGGCATTGTTTTCCTGTTCCTGGTTTTCCGGTTTTCTGTTTTCTTCCTCTCCGGCGTTTTGATTTTCCTCTTTCACTTCATATTTATTTTCAGACATAAAAATACCTCCAGTTTTCTTTCTGGAGGTATTTTTGCCTTTTTTATACTAAACTATACACCATTTCTGCGTTCAAAAGGATTTACTGCTCATCCCAGTTTGTCCAGTAATCTGTTACATCATCGTCATCATCCAGCAGATCCAGAGTTCTCTGAAGATCCTTGAGAGCCTGCTCATCTGTAAGCTCCACATAAGTCTGAGGGATCATGGCAACCTGTGCCTCTGCAATAGGCAGACCTGCTTTATCCAGAGCTTCACGGACTGTACTGAAATCATCAGGAGCAGTAAGAACCTCATAGCTATCCTCTTCCTCGCTGAAATCCTCAGCACCTGCATCCAGGGCAAGCATCATAATCTCATCAGCATCCATCTCACATTCTTCTTTGTCAATGATGATCTGTCCCTTCTGGTCGAACATATAGGATACACAGCCCTGGGTACCAATACTTCCGTTACCCTTTGTAAAGGCATTACGCACGTTACCTGCTGTACGGTTTTTGTTATCTGTCAGAGTCTCAACGATGATCGCAACACCGTTTGGACCGTAGCCTTCATATACAGCCTTCTCATAATTATCAGCAGAATCAGCACCTGCAGCCTTTTTGATGCCACGGTCAATGGTATCATTAGGCATGTTGTTGGCTTTTGCTTTCGCAATTACATCACGAAGCTTGCTGTTGTTATTTGGGTCCGGGCCGCCTGCCTTCACAGCCATAACCAGCTCACGGCCGATTACTGTAAAGATCTTTCCCTTCTTTGCATCGTTTTTCTCTTTCTTATGCTTAATGTTTGCAAATTTTGAATGTCCTGACATTTCACTTTCTCCTTTTGTTATACACTTTTTTATTTACACTTCCTGTATTCAGGAATTATTTTTATCTGCCGGATTCTTTTCCTCTGCCAGCTTCTCGGCACGTACCTTACCGATAGTCTTATTTCCGATGGACAGAATGGTAAACATATAACCATTTGCCTTAATGACCACATCAACATCCTTCTTTGAGGGAACATGCCCCAGAAAGCTGGTAAGGTATCCATTCAGTGTCTCAAACTCCACATCTCCAAAGTCGATATCCAGTTCTTCCTCCACATCCTCCAGATAAGCCAGTCCGTCAATGATCAGACTGTGATCCTTCTGAGCTCGGATGGTAACCTCATCCTCATCATACTCATCCAGGATATCACCTACGATCTCCTCCAGAATATCCTCCATGGTAACAATTCCTGCAGTCTGTCCATATTCGTCCACTACCACGGCCATATGGATTTTTTTTGCCTGCATGGTATGAAAAAGATCTCCGATACTTCTGGTCTCAGGGATCAGTGAAGCCTCTCTGATGATTCCGGGCAGCTCCTTTAAGGGCTTAAATTTGGCCCAGGGATTCTGAGTCATAAATTTCAGTGCATCCTTATAATGAACGATTCCCCTGATATTGTCAATATTTTCCTCATAGACCGGATATCGGGAATTGCCCTCCTCCAGCATGGTATCGATCATATTTTTCAGAAGAACCTCTTGATCAAAGGCTACCACATTGGTCCTGTGGGTCATAATATCATGGGCTTCTGTCTCATTAAAGGAAATAATATTCTGGATCATCTCCGCTTCGTTCTCCTGGATCACGCCCTGTTCATGGGCCTCATCCACAATGGAAATAATCTCCTCCTCTGTTACCGCCGCCTCTGTCCGGTTCAGCTCTACCCCAAAGGGTACAGCCGCCAGCCTGGCAATCCAGGTGATAAACAGAGTAAAAGGCCTGAGCACCATTACCCAGAAATGCACCAGCTTCAGATAACGGTATGCATATTTCTCCGGATGATAGGTACCCACCCGGCGAAAAGTAAGGATTCCAAGTCCTGCAAGCAATATCACACATACTGCCAGAACCAGAACAAGAGCCGCTGCATGCTGTATGTATGGACGAAAAGCCGCCACTGCCCATGGCACCAGAAAAGCACCAAAACAAATTCCCGATGCCATGACCATCAGAGGGATGGCATTGACAAACTGAGCCGGCCTGTCAATCAGCTCCAGAAGCATCCTGGCTTTCTCGTCTCCTTCGTCCGCTTTCTTTTGTGTATCATTCTCACTGATATTCCGCATTGCTGCCGCAAACCCATAAAAAATGCCGTTCAGCCACAGCAGAAACACCAAAACAAATACGCCCCAGAGGGGCATACTACTGCCGTCTTCCATTACGCTTAACCTTCTCCTTTATAAAGAAAACGCATAGTTACTGGTAAAATATATCACTTTCGCCCATATCCGTCAAGCGATAAGTACGTCTTTTCAGAAGCTGAGCTCCAGGCTGATCTCCAGTGCATGGTTTACCTTATCAAGCATAGCATCATCCAGATGACAGACCTTATCCTTCAGTCTTCGCTTATCTATGGTACGAAGTTGTTCCAGCAGGATCACAGAATCCTTCTCGATTCCATACTTCACTGCATCGATCTCTATATGTGTAGGAAGCTTTGCTTTATTCATTTTAGATGTAATGGCAGCACAGATCACTGTAGGACTGTGCCTGTTCCCTACGTTATTCTGAATGATCAGTACCGGGCGGATCCCGCCCTGTTCGCTCCCCACTACAGGCCGCAGATCCGCATAATAGATATCCCCTCTTTTAATTACCACACAATTCACACTCCGATTCTGTTTGGGATTTTTACTTTAAGTATTTCCAACTTTCTCCTGTGTATACATGCGTGGTTGATTTTCCTTTATGGCTCTGCCGCCAGAAGGCATTTACCTTTAATTGTATTTTTCGGTTTCCTTTCCGTCCTTTATATAGACTCTGGGAACCCTGTCACTGATCTCGCAGGCGAATTCATAGGAAAAACGCCCGGAAAGATCACCCATCTCCTCAATACTGATAAATTCATCTCCGTCTCTGCCGATCAATGTAACCTGGTCTCCCTTCTTCGCATCCGGGATTTCTGTCACATCTATCATGAACTGATCCATGCAGACTCTGCCCAGGATTGGTGCCTTCTTTCCATGGACCAGAACCCATCCTTTGCCAGAAAGCTGTCTGGGGTAACCATCCGCATAGCCCACCGGCACTGTTGCCACACGAAGCTTCCTGTCTGCCACATAGGTTCCTCCATAGCTGATCGCCGTGCCCGGAAGTACATCCTTTACATATGTAATATGGCTCTTTAACTCCAAAACCGGAGACAATTTCACAATATCCCTCTCCACCTGAGCAGAAGGATAGATGCCATAGATTGTAATTCCTGCTCTGACAATGCTTAAATTTGCTTCCGGAATACGGATAATACCTGCACTGTTGGAGCAGTGGCGCAGAGGAATCTCAATTCCTGCCTCTGAAAGCAGACTGCAAAAATCCAGGTAACGCTTCAGCTGAACCATGGCAGGACTTCTGTCATACTCATCTGCCCTTGCAAAATGAGTAAACATTCCTTCAATCTCCAACCCGGGAAGTGCTGCGATTTTTTTGATTTCCTCCACGCTTGACGGTTCATCGGCAAAACCGATTCTGGTCATACCCGTATCCAGCGCAAGATGAATATGTATGGTCTTTCCCTGAGACACAGCCTCTGCGGAAAGCTTTGCAGCCTCCTGATATTCACACACAGCAGGGCGCAGATCATAAGAAACCAGCTCAGGATAAAATTCCTCAAATATAATTCCCAGGATCAGGACAGGCTTGGTGATCCCTGCCTTTCTCAGAGCAATGGCCTCCTCTGCTGTAGCAACAGCAAATCCCCAGATATAATCATAACCCTCTATCATATGGGCAATCTGCACAGCGCCATGACCATAAGCATTTGCCTTGATCACAGCAATCATTTTTGTGTCACTGGCAATATTTTTTCTCATCTGGCGGAAATTTTCCTCCACCGCATCCAGAGAAATCACTGCTTTTACTCGGTTACATTTTTCCATAATAATCTCTTCCTCTTTTTGTATTCTTTATCTGTCCCACATTCCATCAAAGAAACTCCGGACACTCAAAATCTCTTCCTTTACTGCACCTTCAGCACTTCAGGCAGAAACCGGATAATATCCCTGGCAGTCATGCCTCTTTCTCCCACATTCTCAGCTGCCATATCTCCTGCCAGTCCATGGATCAGTACTCCCAGCGCTGCCATCTGACCATAAGCAGGCTTTTTTTCTGCTGCCAGAAACATGCATAAAACTCCTGCCAGTACACCGCTTAATACATCTCCGCTGCCAGCAGTAGCCATGCCTGCATTACCACTCATATTCAGATATTGTTCCCCTTTCTCAGAGGCCACTACTGTACAGGCATCCTTCAGGACACATACTGTATGAGTCTCTTCTGCATACAGGGAAGCAGTCTCTGCCAGGTTTTCCCGGATCTCACCGATGCTTTTCCCGGTCAGGCGGCTCATTTCTCCCAGATGGGGAGTGAGAATTACCTGTTCTCCCAGATATTTCTTCCATTCTCCATGTACTGCCAGCAGATTCAGGCCATCTGCATCCAGGATCACAGGCTTACCACACCAGGCAGCATGAGACAGGAACCACTGTACCCTTTCTCTGCTCTCTCCTGACATCCCCAGTCCAGGTCCGATCACAAGCACATCGCACCAGTCCAGTATTTCCTGATTGCTTTTCTCATTAAACTCACAGGTAACCATAACCTCCGGAAGCTGTGACTGAAGAGGAATCCTGTTCTCCTCCACAGTCTGAACCTTCACCATACCTGCCGAAGCTCTGAGTGCCGCAGCACTGCTCAGGCAGGAAGCCCCGCACATTCCGCGGGAGCCGGCTATCAGAAGCACTTTTCCGAAAGTTCCCTTGTTTCCCCAGGGAATTCTGGAGGGCAGCATTGACAGATCCTCTTTCTCCAGATAAGCCATAGAGGGATCTCTGTCCGGATTTGCATAAATCCCTATATCTGCAACGATCAGCTCTCCTGCATACATTCTTCCCGGATAAAAGCACAGCCCCCTTTTACAAAAAGCAAAGGTTACTGTAAGATCTGCCCGAAATCCGATTCCCATTTCCCGTCCTGTATCTCCGTTGATGCCGGAAGGAATATCCACAGCCACCCGGAAAGCCCCGGACTGGTTCAGCATGTGGATGATTTCTGCATATCTGCCCTCTACAGGTCTGGACAGACCAACCCCCAAAAGGGCATCTACTATAATAGTATATTCATCCGGCTGCAGGTTATGCTCCAAAGGTACCTGATAATATTTGGCAATCTGCAGCTGCTGCCTGGCCTGGTCTGTCAGCTTCTCCTCCTGACCGGCCAGATAAATCCCGACTTTGATCCCCTTTAGATGGAGAAGTCTGGCAATGGCCATCCCGTCACCGCCATTATTGCCATTTCCGCACACCACCAGTACACGATCCTTGTTACCCAGATATTTTTCCATAGCCTCCACTGTTTTCAGTGCAGCTCTTTCCATAAGTACCATACCCGGAACCCCGGCAGATTCTATTGTGTTCCGGTCCAGCCCTTTCATTTCACCGGCTGTTACCACAGGTTTCATTCAGCCACCTCCTGTCATTGGAAACAGTATACACCTATTTTTTCAAAAAGAAAAGCTATGATCTAACGACCACAGCCATTCAAATCGTCACCGTCCCCTCTGCTGCCGGCAACTACATATGTACTATTATTACTGGTTCTCATGTTCCTTACGATATTCACTCAGATTATAGGAAAGGGTCATCAGGCTCTCTGACAGATGTACATTTTCTACCATAACATCCTCCGGTGCATCCAGATCAATATGTGCAAAGTTCCAGATTGCCTTGATCCCGTTTTCTATGAGAATCTTCGCCATTTCCTTGGCCTTTGCCTTAGGTAAGGTCAGAATCGCAATCTCCACATTATTCTCTTTGAGAAAAAGGGGAAGGTCACTAAGCATCTGTATCTCAATTCCCCTTACTGCAATGCCCTCCAGCACAGGGTTTACATCAAAAATACCAACCAGCCGAAAACCGCGCTTCTCAAAATCTACATAATTTGCCAAAGCCTGTCCCAGATTACCGGCACCCAGGATAATCATCGGGTGCACTGTGTCAAGTCCCAGAATCTTACCGATTTCAGTATATAAATAACGTACATTATATCCATACCCCTGCTGTCCGAATCCACCGAAATTATTCAGGTCCTGACGGATCTGTGAAGCAGTCACGTGCATTTTCTTGCTGAGATCGTTGGACGAGATCCGTTCTACATTCTCCTCCATCAGTTCTCCCAGATAACGGTAATATCGAGGCAAACGTTTGATCACCGCTTTTGAAATTTCCTTAGGTTCCACAAATATTCCCTCCTTATATATCCTAGGTCAATTATAACCAAATGTTATTTTATTGTCAAATTAAATTTGTACTTTATTTACAAATTTTTATCATTAAATTTAGACTATCTGATAGAATGTGCAAAATTTCATCCAAATCATAAATTAAAATACTTTTTTTCTTTCAAAAACAGTCCGGTTCAGTTATAATAAATTCTGTATGCGTACATTTCAGCAGTCAAAGCGGATATTCGCAGGCTGCTGCAATAATATAAATTTCGGAGGAATTTGTATGATCCTATCATGTCAGAATATCTGCAAATCCTTTGGCGAGAAGGTAATCCTTCAGGATGCCAGCTTCCATATAGAGGACAGGGAAAAGGCAGCCCTGATCGGCAACAACGGTGCAGGCAAAACCACCCTGCTGCGTATTATCATCCACGAACTGTCCCCGGATTCCGGAAATGTTATTCTTGCCAAAGATAAAACCATCGGTTACCTGGCCCAGTACCAGGATATCCATGGACACCACACCATCTATGAGGAGCTGATCTCTACTAAGCAGCACATCATTGATATGGAAAACCGTCTCCGCTCCATGGAGCATGAAATGAAAACTGCTGCCGGGGAAGCCCTGGACAGCCTGATGAACACCTATACCAGACTGAGCCATCAGTTTGAGCTTGAGAATGGTTATGCATATAAAAGTGAGATCATGGGTGTATTAAAGGGGCTTGGCTTTACAGAGGAGGACTTCGAAAAACAGATTGAAACTCTTTCCGGCGGTCAGAAAACCCGGGTTGCCCTGGGAAAGCTTCTGCTCTCCAATCCTGACATTCTTCTGCTGGATGAGCCCACCAACCACCTGGATATGGAAAGCATTTCCTGGCTGGAAACCTATCTGCTGAATTATCCGGGAGCTGTTTTTATTGTCTCCCATGACCGTTATTTCCTGGATAAGGTTGTCACTAAGGTAGTAGAGATTGAAGCCGGCAATATGCGAATGTACAGCGGCAATTACTCTGCCTACGCTCTGAAAAAAGCCCAGCTCAGGGATGCCCAGTATAAAGCTTACTTAAATCAACAGCGGGATATTAAGCACCAGGAGGCGGTCATTGCCAAGCTGAGATCTTTTAACCGTGAGAAATCTATCAAACGTGCCGAAAGCCGTGAAAAAATGCTGGATAAGGTGCAGCGGATCGAAAAGCCTCTGGAGATTCAGAATCAGATGCGGATTTCCCTGGAGCCCAGATACATCAGCGGAAATGATGTACTCACTGTGGAGGATTTATCCAAAGCTTTTCCCGGACAGACTTTGTTTTCTAATATTTCCTTTGACATTAAACGTGGGGAACGGGTGGCTCTCATCGGCAATAACGGTACCGGCAAAACTACCATTCTGAAAATCCTTAACGGTCTGGTAGACGCTGACAGCGGACGCTTTGCTCTCGGCTCCAAGGTACAGATTGGATATTATGATCAGGAGCACCATGTACTCCACATGGAAAAAACTATTTTCCAGGAAATTTCAGACACTTATCCAACGCTTACAGAGACAGAAATCCGAAATATGCTGGCAGCCTTTCTCTTCACAGGGGATGACGTATTTAAGCTGATCTCCGCCCTCTCCGGTGGCGAGAGAGGCCGTGTATCCCTGGCAAAGCTTATGCTGTCAGAGGCCAACTTCCTGATCCTGGATGAGCCTACCAACCATCTGGACATTGCCTCCAAGGAAATCCTGGAGGAGGCTTTAAACAGCTATACCGGTACTGTACTCTATGTCTCCCATGACCGATATTTTATCAATCAGACAGCCACCAGGATTCTGGATCTGACCAATCAGGCCATTGTAAACTACATTGGTGACTATGATTATTATCTGGAAAAGCGGGAAGAGCTTACAGAAAAATATGCTCCGGCAGCAGCCCAGGCTGAAACAGAGGTCAAACAAGCCTCAGACAATAAGCTTTCCTGGCAGCAGCAGAAGGAAGAGCAGGCGCGGCAGAGAAAGCGTGAAAATGAATTAAAGAAGGTGGAAGCCCGGATTGAAGAACTGGAAACCAGAGATAAGGAAATCGATGAAACCATGGTTCTCCCGGAGATATGCACCAATGTGGCAGAATGCGCCAGATTAAGCAAAGAAAAGACAGCCATCACAGAAGAACTGGAGGGCTTATATGAAAAATGGGAAGAGCTTGCATAATGCAGGCCCTTCCCTTTTTATTTTTATCAGATTACCTCTTACATCAGGGATGTAAGCTTTTCACGGATTGCTTTAATAAACTGCTCACTGTTTAATACTTCTACATCCTTTAAGGTTGTGATCAGAGCCAGATCCTTGGTCATTCTGCCATCCTCGATGGTTCCCAGAGTAGCTTTTTCCAGCTTATCTGCAAATTCCATCAGTTCTTGATTGCCGTCCAGCTCTCCTCTCTTTCTGAGAGCACCTGTCCATGCAAAAATAGTAGCAACGGAATTGGTGGAAGTCTCTTCCCCTTTCAGGTGACGATAATAATGTCTCTGTACAGTTCCGTGTGCAGCCTCATATTCATAATATCCGTCCGGAGATACCAGCACAGAAGTCATCATTGCCAGAGAACCAAAAGCAGAGGAAACCATATCACTCATAACATCTCCGTCATAGTTCTTGCAGGCCCAGATAAATCCCCCTTCTGCCTTCATAACACGGGCAACGATATCATCAATCAGGCTGTAGAAATATTCAATTCCGGCAGCCTCAAATTTCTCTTTGAACTCCTGCTCATAAACCTCTGCAAAAATCTCCTTGAAGCGTCCGTCATAAATCTTGGAGATCGTATCCTTGCCTCCAAACCACAGGCTCTGCTTTGTATCCAGTGCATAATTAAAGCAGCACTTTGCAAAGCTTGTGATGGATGCATCCAGGTTATGCATTCCCTGAAGGACACCTGCATCCTCATAATGATGGATCAGTTCCTTTTTCTCCTCACCGTTCTCACCCTTAAACAGCAGATAGGCATCTCCCGGTCCGTCAATATACATTTCTGTATTCTTATATACATCTCCATAAGCGTGACGGGCAATGGTAATGGGTTTCTTCCAGTTTTTTACGCATGGCTCAATCCCTTTCACTACAATAGGGGCACGGAACACGGTTCCGTCCAGAATGGCACGGATGGTACCGTTAGGACTTTTGTACATTTTTTTCAGTGTGTACTCTTCCATTCTGGCTTTATTGGGAGTGATGGTCGCACATTTTACAGCAACGCCATATTTCTTTGTAGCTTCTGCTGCATCTACAGTTACCTGATCATCTGTTTCATTTCTGTATTCCAGGCCAAGATCATAGTACTCTGTGTTCAGATCAACAAAAGGAAGAAGAAGCTCATCCTTGATCATCTTCCAGAGGATTCGGGTCATCTCGTCTCCGTCCATCTCCACAAGCGGTGTCTGCATCTGAATTTTTTTCATAAAGATCCTCCTCTTTGTACGGGTTTATCCCTTTAGCATTTTACAGTAACTGTTCAGCGCTACTACACTGAAGCATTACATTTTACGTATCATTTTAACGGAAATAGATTCGTTCGTCAATGCCTGTTTCATATCCAGTTCTCCTGAGCCCTGCAGATTCCGAGGCAGACCCAGGTCTCTGGCCGATTCCTTCAGGCATCTTTTGATTTCCACATTGGTAAGGGTAGGATATTTTTGCAGAAGAAGGGCTGCAGCGCCGCTGACTAAGGGTGTGGACATAGAGGTCCCGCTTTTTACCCCATAGGCAAAATCCGTTCCCGGAGCACAGGACAGAACGCGATTACCCGGAGCTACCAGATCCGGCTTACAGATGCACTCTGAAGTAGGTCCCCGCCCGGAAATAGCCGTTCTGCCTGTAAGCAGGTCGCTTGACCCCACAGTGATAATCTTACGGCTGCTGCCCGGAGCCGTAACACTTCCTGAACGGGGACCCTGATTTCCTGCTGCAGCCACTACTACCAGCCCTGCATCCCACAGTCTTTCCACCCCTTCGATCAGCTGTCTGTGATCCTGTTTTTCCCTGCAGGTTGTCCCTATGGAAATATTTACTACCTGAATCCCGTAAGCATCTTTATTTTTCAGAATCCAGTCAAAGGCCCGCAGTACATCCCTCTTTTTTCCATTTCCATATCTGTCAAGTATCTTCAGGGCAACCAGATTGCACTCCGGGGCGATTCCCCTGATTCTTCCTCCTGAAGCGCTCCCGTCGCCGCCGATAATGCCGCTTACATGGGTTCCATGGGAATTGTCATCATAAGGTAACATATGCTTTCCCACAAAATCCTGAAACCCGATAATCCGGTCTCTGAAATCTATATGAGGATAAATGCCGGTATCCAGCACACACACGCAGACATTTTTTCCGGTATAGCCTGTATCACCTAATTGATCTATGTCAAAATTTTCCATATAAAAATCCTCCGAAAAAGCAGAAGATGTCGCTTACTCTACTTTATTCGGAGGATTTTTAAATGAAACTTCATATGTGCTTTGAACACATATTTCTGCCGATTTTTCATAAAATGTATAAATCCCGGATGATAGGCCAATACTTAAAAAGTGATGTATCTCACAACAATCCGTCAAACATGTCATCCAAGGGGAGGAATATTCTATGATCTTACTGTTGATACTTATCTTTCTGCTGTTTCAACTCTTTATCCTGCTCTGCTGTGTAGCAGCCGGAAACGACGCTGCTTCCCAGGAAATCTCCGACCAGGAACAGCTGGAATTCATCCGTGAATGGAAGAAAAAGCACCCGCTGCGGTAGTCATCCTATCTGGCCACATCTGCCTCAGATAACCGGAAGCCTTCCCGTACCTTCTTCATCAGCACCTTAGCCTTATCCACTGTGTTCTGATCCGGAATCATAACATATGCCTTAGAGCTCATGGAATAAGGCTTCTGGGTATCCCCTGTACCATCTACGCTATAAGACAATACCTGCCAGCTTCCACCCTCATCCAACTGTTTGCGGACCAGAGAGGCCATCACATCATAAGGAACATTGGTCTCAAAAGCACCATCCAGACTGTCCAGAACAGAAAGGTAATTTTTCAGGAACGCAGGCTGGGTTGCCTTATCGACTACACCCTGGATCACAGCCATCTGATTGCGTCCTCGCTGACGGTCTCCCTCTTTAAAAGCATAACGTTCTCTGGCAAAGACAAGAGCCTGTTCACCGTTCAGGTGGTTTTCACCTTTATTAAAGTGATAGCCCGTAGTATTACCAGAATCAAAATCATAATCAGAATTAACGTTAACTCCGCCAAGGGCATCAATAATCTGCTCAAATCCTGCAAAATTCAATCTGAAATAGTAATTGATATCGATATCATAAAGCATATCCAAGGTATCCATACATACATTTACACCATAGATGCCTGCATGGGTCAGCTTATCCGGCACACCGTTGGAAATAGACAAGGGCACAAAATAATCTCTGGGTGTGGAAATCATAAGAATCTGCTTTGTAGTAGCATTAAGGGTAAGGATAATATTCACATCACTGCGACTGGAGGCAGTCATTCCGCCTCTGGTATCAATACCGCTGACAAAAATAGTATATACCTCATCTGTAACCGCATCATCCTTTGCAGAAGTATCTGAAGAGGTCTGTTCCTGATCAGCAGAGGATGTCTGCTGGGCTGCAGGTGTATTTCTCTCAACCACTGTAGCAACCTTCAGGGAAGCGATTTCTCTGATCTGGGATGGAAAAGATCCATACTGATCCATTTCTGCGATCACATCCAGGTAAGCCTTATTCAGCAGAATGGCACCGCAGATTCCATTGTTCAAAGCATCTGCCAGTTCTCCCAGGCCTGCATATTCGCTGGTCTGTACATCAGTTCCCAGTTCATTATACACCTGCTTCAGAGCTGCATCTGTGTTGGTACGGTCCAGCTCTCCCAGAATACCAAAGGTATAACCGGATGCATCGGCCAGTTTCTGGGCTTTATCATCCTGCTTTACATACACATTGATCTCTGTATACTCCTGATTTACTCCGGTAATACTATCCAGCGTAGATACTGTCTTGTATATATACAGACTGGCCAGACCCAACACTACTGTAATCAAAAGAGCCAGCACTACACCGATACAAAAAGGCACCGTCTTTCGTATTTTTCTCACCAGAAAATATACGATCACCAGAAGCAAAAGAAGCCCGGCAGCTATTATGCCGATATATTTCATGGAAATAAGCTTCGTATAAAGGAGCAGCACCAAAAAAGCGCACTCAATAACAAATAAGATCAGGGAAATGACAATTCCGGGAATCCGATCCTGTTTTTTTGATTTAACCTTCATCTTATATCCTCTCTACGACTGAAAGCTGCCTGTCTTTACAGGCAGCCCAATCACTTTCTAAGCTATTCTACAACCACCGTCAACTCAGCACTGTTGGACGTATTGCCGGCTGTGTCAACCACATAATAGGTACAGGTATAGGTACCTGCTACTGCAGTATTCACCTGTCCTGTGATCTGGATCCTCTTCCACAGTTCAGAGGTCTCATCTGTATCATCCTGGATATCCTTCACATAAGAAAGCAGATTCACAGAGCTTCCCACAGAAGTAGTCACATAATAGTCTGTAAGATAAATTTTCGGGCTGGTGGATGGCATGGCATCCGCCTTTGCCTCCTGCTCCTGTTCTGCCAAGACAGCAGGGTCATCTGAGGCAGGGGTTAATTCAGGGGTTGGAGTCAAAGACAGATCTGTACTGCCAGACTCAGAATCACCTGTCTCCACATCCTCCACCGGAACCTGGGTAGGCTCTGCATCTGTTTCCGTCTCAGCATCAGACTTCGTTCCTCTCTTCACTACCCCACTGTCCCGCATTTCCTCGGGATCAGCATCTAAATTTCTCTTAAACTTAGTAATATTATTGGATTTGTCCTTTGCCACATAAGTGACAACCACATGAGAATCATCCACCTCATACACGGATTCCACAGTCAGAGTATCTGTCACATCTCCGTCTACATCATCACTGGCAGTAATACCCTGGGTCAGGTCTGCGTCGCTCATAGAAGGGTCATATTCTTTTGCCGCCTGATCTGAGCAGACAATCTCAGGACCCTTATGATCGGACTCCGTTCTCAGATATACGACTCCGCCAGCCAGCCCCACGCAGACAACCAGCATCACTGCAATCCACTTTTTTGCCATAATCACTGCTCCTTACTGGTCTTTACTGTTATTATCTTTGCCATAATATTTTCCGTAGTATTTGCCATAGTGCTTACCATAATATTTACCATAGTATCCCTGCTTACTCATATCTACTTTATTCAGGATCACACCAAGGATCGGGCAGTCACATTTCTCCAGCTGCTCCTTAACCTCCTGGGCAAAACGATAACTGATGGCTCCGGATTCCATAACAATGATGGAACCGTCACATTCATCTGCAATAACCGCACTGTCAATAACACTTCCAAGAGGAGGAGTATCAATGATTATGTAGTCATAAACCTTCTTTACAGCTGCAAGCACACGCTTAAAGTATTCTGCACCAAGAAGCTCCGCAGGGTTTGGCGGTACAGTTCCTGCATAAATAATATTAAATCTGGGGATATTGGTTGCATAAATCACGTTTTCAATGGTTTCCTGATGAGAAAGAAGGTGGGAAAGGCCCTTGATCTCCTGATCAACCTCTGTTCTTCCCAGAAGTACAGATTTACGAAGGTCCGCATCGATGAGCAGGACTTTCTTACCGGAATCTGCCAGAGATAAAGCCAGATTCAGTGATACTGTACTCTTACCTTCATTTGGAGTACAGCTGGTAATGGCAATTACCTTTTTCTCTTCTCCACAGAAAAGGAGATTGGTTCGTAAGGATTTATAGGACTCATTGGCACTATAATCCAGCATTGGACGATATATATTTACTTCTTTCATGACTTATCTTCTCCCTCTTCCCCTTTTTTGTTTTTTCTGCTTCTTTTTCTTTTTATTCTTACGGTCCTCTTCAGACATAGGGATCGTACCCAGTATACTCAGATTCAGATAACGTTCTACATCCTCCTGAGTCTTGATAGTATCATTAGACAGATAGGAAATCAGGATCACTGCTGCTGCAATAAGCACACCTGACAGTCCGCCGATCACACCATTCTTGGAAATGCTTGGGCTTACCTTCTGCTCCGGAATATTGGCAGTCTCAACTACATTTACCGCATCGATATCCATAACATTCTTGATATGGTTGGCAGCCACATCACGGATAGCATTGGCAATCTCACAGGCTACATAAGGATCTGCATCTCTCACAGAAATTGACAGGATACGGGTATCTGTGGCAGAATCCACTGTCATCTTCTTGAGAAGTTCCTCATGAGTCATATCCAGATTCAGCTGGGTAATAACTCCCTCTGTAACTGTACGGCTCTTGATCAGCTCTGCATAGTCCTTGGTCAGGGACAAACTGGTCTGCATATCCTGGCTGGTCAGCGTATTACTGTCCTGCTTGCTGAGCACATACATCTTGGTAGTAGATTCATACTGCGGGGTCACAAACAGAAGCGTAGCTGCCACTACCACCAATGCTGCAAGCACACCTGACAGGATAATGGCCCAGATCTTATCCAGCAATACATAGAATACTTCCAGTAAATCAATTTCTACTTCATCGTTGTTCTGTACATTGTGTTGTTCCATTTGGCTTTATCTTTCCTTCCTTCTTTTCGCATCCTCCAGAATTCTCCGGGGATTTTCTATAAATAAATGGTCTGCATAAGCTTCTCCCATTTTTTTCGCAACATAATCATAGGCCTCGCCCATCCTTGAGATACGGCTTCTGGTATTGTGACAGTCCGAGCCTACAAACTTCACCAGATCATATTTCATCAGCTTCCTGCAATACCGTTTGGTGGAAAAGCCTTCCTTGCCGACAATACTGTCTGCATTGATCTGCATGGATACTCCCATATCCACAAGCTCCTCCACGAAGCCCAGGTCTGACCTTGTGGCCTCATACCTTTCTATATGAGCTGCAATGGGCTTATAGCCACTGGAAATCAGCTTGTTCAGCCTTTCCCTTATGTAAGAGCCCTCTGAGCTCTCCGAAAACTCCGCCAGCACATACCTGGAACCTGCCATGGTGCTGACCTCTCCCTCTCTCAGCATACGGTACATCTCCATATTGGCATGGAACTCACAGCCAAGATATACCTGAAGATCATCACCGATCTCCGCTGCTGCCTTCTGTACAAGCAAAAACTGCTCCTGCACTCTGGACAGAGGGGTCTCAAACATACGAAATCTGAAATGAGGGGTGATAATAATGTTCCTTACCCCCTGATCATATTCCATACGCAAAAGCTTCTTCGTATCCTCATAATCCGAGGCACCGTCATCCACTCCCGGTACAATATGACAGTGAATGTCATAGATACCTGTTCTGGACATATTTATCAATCCTCCTTCGCATGGTAAAAATAGCATACCATCTTTTTCATTAAACCATTTCTCTGTTCAAATGTCAATATACTTGCTTTACAGAATATGAAAAATATAATAGAATTTGTCGGTTCCATTTGCTATAATCAAACAGAGAAAGCAAAAGAAAAAAATGCCTGAAAACAAACAGGCAATACAGGAGGTACCTATGAAAAAGCAGAACAAATTACTTTCCTTATTATTATCCCTGTTTCTGCTGCTGTTTACCCTGGCTCCCCAGTCGGCACTGACAGTCTATGCAGATGCAAACGGAGACATGGCTGTACATTTTATTGATATCGGACAGGGAAATGCCATCCTGGTACAGTCAGGAGGCCAGAATCTTCTCTATGACGGAGGAGACCCAAGCCACGCTGATCTGCTCATCTCTTATCTGCAGCAGCAAAATGTAGAAACCATTGACTATATGATTGCCTCACACTATGACGAGGATCATATCGGTGGCCTTGTTCCCTGCATAGATGATTTCTCTGTAAGCAATATTTTCGGCCCGGATTATGTACATACGTCCAATTTGTTCAACAATTTCATGAATACTGCCACTGCAAATGCCATCATCGTACAGTATCCTTCTGTAGGTGAGACCTTTGATTTCGGTACCGGAAGCTTCACTGTACTGGCACCGGACGGCATCAGCCAGAACAGTAATGACAACTCCCTTGTGATCAAGCTTGAAAATGGCTCCAACAGCTTTATTTTTACAGGCGATGCCGAGGAAACCAGTGAACAGGATATGATCAGTACAGGCATGAACCTTGACTGCGATGTGCTGTCTGTAGGCCATCACGGATCCGCAAGCTCTACAACCTGGGATTTTCTTGCAGCAACCTCACCTTCCTACGCAGTGATAAGCTGTGGGATCGATAATCAGTATCATCACCCGTCTGCTGATACCATGGGACGCCTGTCAGATATGGAAATCCCTGTATTCCGTACAGATAAACAGGGCACAATCATTGCAGTATCTGACGGAACCAACATCACATGGTCTCAGGAGCCCTGCAATGATTATTCTGCAAGCGGCTCTTCTGCAACATCTTCAGGTCAGAATGAAACGACGGTATCCGATCCGGCTCCTGCACAGACAGAAAATGCCGGAGTAGATATAGGCACAATGGTGTGGATACCTGCAACCGGCAAAAAGTATCACAGTATTCCCAACTGTGGAAGAATGAATCCGGACAATGCCAGACAGATTTCAAAATCTGACGCAGAATCCAGAGGATATGATGCCTGCAGTAAATGCTGGTAAAAATATCTGATACTTACAGGCACAGTTTTTTCTTCATATCCTTCATTACATAGAAATAAAGTACAAACAGAAGGGCTGTGGCCACGATCCAGGCAAAGGGACTGGCCATACAGGCCATTCTGTAGCTTTTTTCGTGGGCAGCCACAACAGCCATCACTCCCCTGCCGATCAGCTCCGCAACACCGGAAAGCATAGGCAAAAGCCCATATCCCATTCCCTGAAATCCATTGCGGTAGCAATTGACCACATAAAGAGGGATCATAAACATTCCCTCACACTGCAAGTAGATATCCACCATAGGAATCACCGTCTCCGCATTATCTGAGATAAACAGATATGCAAAATACTTTCCTGCAAAAAACAGAATAAAGCCCACTGCCACTGCATAGATACAGCCGATCACATCTGCCGAACGGAAGCCTTTGCGCACACGTTCCAGCTGACGGGCACCAATATTCTGTGCATTGTAGGTAGACATGGTGGTACCCAGAGTAACAAAGGCCTGGGTAAATACATTATCAATCTTGGAACCTGCTGTAAAAGCGGCTACTGCACCGGAACCCAGAATATTCAGTGAGCTCTGCACCATCATAGTTCCAATGGCAGTAATAGAATATTGAAGTCCCATGGGGATTCCCACACGGATCTGTTTTCCTGCAATCCCGGGATCAAATCTCCAGTCCTCTCTCTCCATCCGAAGCTCCGGGACACATTTCCTGATATAGATCAAGCAGAGAACTCCTGACACTCCCTGGGAGATTACGGTAGCCCAGGCAGCTCCCGGCTCTCCAAAATGGAACACAATGATAAAGACCAGATCAAGGACAATATTAAGCCCTGCCGCCAGAATCAGGAAATACAGAGGTGTCCTGCTGTTCCCCAAAGCCCTGAGGATGCTGGCCACCAGATTATACAATACCTGGGTAAAAATCCCCCCACAGATAATCATAATATATCCATATGCTCCGTCAAAAATATCCTCCGGTGTATTCATAAAGACAAGCAGCCAGTGCATTCCCAGCATACTGACTGCAGTCAAGACTATCGTGATCACTGCTGAAAGAATTGCCGCATTTCCTACAGTCTTACGCATTTCATTCATACGTCCGGCGCCAAACTTCTGAGACGTCAGAACCGCAAATCCTGCAGTAATACCAAGCACAAAACCAATAATAAGGAAATTGATGGTGCCTGTTGCCCCAACTGCAGCCAGGCCTCCGGTACCCACAAACTTTCCTACGATCACTGCATCTGCCATACTGTACAGCTGCTGAAACACATTTCCAAGAAAAACAGGAATGGTAAAACCAAGCACCATCTTCATAGGCTTCCCTGCTGTCATATCTGTCTGCATCTTGTCATTTTCCTCCTATAAAGCCCTGATAAAAAAAGCTATCCTGCTGGCTGTCTGCCAAAACTTTTTCTGGAATTATACCACTGGGTATATCCATCTGCAAGATATTTTCTATTCTTTTTTTACGTCTTTTTTATCTCAAATATTATAGCTTTTTCTGTCCATATCTGTTAGAATTGACAATGATTAATAACAGGGGCTGCTGCACATACAGATGCGGCAGTCCCTGTCGAATGGATGAGGAAAATTAAAATGAACACAACAGCAAATCTTGGCAAGGCACCCGTACGCACTCTGGTGCTCCAGCTTTCCATCCCTTCTATGACCGCGCAATTGGCACTCTGGTAGGAATCGGAGGTTCCATTACCATGGGAATCCGAATGGGCGAAAAAAATCATAAAAAAGCAGAACAGATACCTTTTTCGCACTGATGGCTACAGAGCTTAATTACTTTATCAACTGTCAGGGCTTCCCCCTTGTAGGAATGTTTACCGTACTGATCGGCGCAGGATGTAACATCCTGTTAGACCCGATTTTTATTTTTGGTTTTCATATGGGAATTTCCGGTGCTGCCATTGCAACGGTTATTTCGCAGATACTCTCCTGCATCTTTGCAATGACCTTCCTGTTAGGAAAAAAGGTTCCTGTAAAGATTACCTTCGGACAATACAACGTGACATGCTCTCGCCACTTAAATCTTACAGATTTTGAAGTGGAAGCTTCCTGCTCAATTGCCCTTCAGGGCAAAGCTAAAACAGGCTATCCCCGCGTGTCCCGCGGTTCTTTTTTTATCCGGTTACGGATCTTTTCTGTGCTATTATGCACATTTTTTATATATTCTTTTTCCTTCTTTCAGAATATTGACCGCCGCATTCACATCCCGGTCCATCCGGTTTCCACATTCGCATAGGTATATCCGTTCTGATAATGCCAGCTCTTTCTTCTTATGTCCGCATACGCTGCATATCTTGCTGGATGCAAAATATCTGTCTACTTTTATCAGATATTTTCCACGTTCTTCCAGCTTATATCCAAGCATGGAAAGGAACTGGCCGTATCCGTTATCCTGTATCCCTTTTCCGAAATGCAGGCCTCCGGCTATCCCCTTCAGGTTCAGATCCTCCACACATACTGCGTCATAGTCTTCTGCAAGGCTGTGGCTGAGCTTATGCTGGAAATCCTTCCTCTGGTTCTTTATCTTTTCATGATATAAAGCAACCTTTTTCTTCTGTTTCTGATAGTTACGGCTGCCCTTTTCACATCTGGAAAGTTTTCTCTGTTCCCGGGCAAGTTTTTTCTCTGCATTCCGGTAGAACATGGGATATCCGGCCGGCGTATTTTTCAGCATCTTTTTTTCTTCCTGATAATAACGGATCTTATCCGCAAGCATCCGGTTATAGAGAAAACGACTGCAGCCGATTGTCTTCTCTATCTGGGTTATCTGTTCTTTATTTGGATAGATCCTTATTTTTACTGCCCGGTTTATCTTTCTCACCCTGACTCTCTATATACTGATGGATTGTTTCAACAGGTGCTATATTTCAAAGATTTCTTTTGTTCTCTCTGACATCTTATCGTCCAGCATCTTTCTGCTATATTTCATAACCAGAATCAAACAAAAACACTGAATGAGAATTATTATCTAAACTCATTATGTACACTCACTCATTGCTTATTTCGACCGTCCAAATTCCAAGAGCATATTGTTCTTTTTTCTATTATAATATATTTATTGTATCAGAACAAGTGTTTTGCGATTTTTTATGAATTTGAGCAGATATGCTCGAATGTGCAATTCATCCCATCACCTATAGAGGTGAGGGAATTCTTGCTACGGTTGTTAAAAATCCAGTTATCTTTTCTTTCATATAGTCATACAAATACATTGTACTAATTAAGCCTCTTCCCAAACGATTCATCTATATTCTTCTGTACTGTAGTTCCCTTTTATATCAAATAATGCCAATGCAATAGCCTCTCTTAATCTTCGGCTGTTTGATTCCGGGAATTCACGGTGTATTTTTAATACATTTCCTTCCATTGGTAACAGCAGCATAGCGTATGTTTCTTCTTCGCCCTTTCTGATCTTTCCGAATTTCCTCTCCATCTGTGAATAAATTTTTTCAAACTGGTATAACTGCATAATTCTTTATCCCTTTACAACTTCATGGGGTCAGACTCGCGTATTGACTCGAGAATCCCTCCTAATCTATAATTCATCACCTTACCGCATACTTCAGTTCTTTTCGCTTTTCCAATTTCAACAAACTCTTCCCCTACCCCCTGTTTTTTATAAGCACTTCGCAAAGTCTGACCCTTGGTATCTTTTTTGTTTTACACCTCATACGCACTTTTAAAAATAATAGACACTTCACAAAGTCTGGCCTGTGCAGTTTTGAGAGCTTCCATTCCTATTCCCAGTTATACTGCTGATATAATCATCAATGTCCTGCACAATACAATTATCTCCCATTGTATGCAGTGATTCAAAATACTTTATTATATACCCATAGATATCATATTTTTCAAATTTTTTCGCCACATCAACCCCAGAAAGCCCTTTAAAATAACGATACCGTTCCATGCAGTAAATTAAAAAGTTCGATTCCTTGCTCATCTCTCATGCCTCCTCCGGGTAATCGTAAGAACCTGTCAAAAGTTCATCTTGATACATTGTATATAATGTCATAGGACTGTAATGCCACAGCTTTGACTTTTCATCTGCCAGTTCCCGATAAAGATTGGATTGATAAAAACGAGATATCGCTTTAACATCATCTACATTACTGTTTTTAGTAATCAGCTCAATAATAGGCGGCACAATAATCGCCAGCATTGCGCTAAACTGATTTTCATTCATACAAGCTCCCTCCCCTCAAAATGTAGATATTGTAAAGATTTCTCAGTTCCAAATACCAGCTGGTTGAACAACTTCCGAATCTTCAGTGCCATCAAAGTCTGCTCCTTATCCAAAACTCCAGTCATATACAGGGTAATTGTACGATACACATCATCGTTTGCGACTGCACCATAAATCAAATCATACTGCTTTTCCTGGTATGTACCCTGACGATTCTCAGCTACAAAATCCAACCACATCTCATCCGGATTATCAAATCGCAGCAAACTACACTCTTCGAATGCAACGTTCTCGTCCACTGAGTAAATGTTCAGCGTAGCTTTCCCTGTTTTACGTCGCTCCGTAACCTTTTGTGCAAAGCTCACCGCCTGATCACGATTAGTAGTACAAAATCATATCAGACATCTCCTGTTCCGATTATTTTTCTCTTTCACTATATTATTACGTAAGCCACACCCCCATTTTTTCTGCATATTGCAGATAAATCATCTATAGTATCATCAAATGAGAGGGTATGCTCTACATCGTAAAACTCTTTTAGAAATTGAATTCCTTTATAACGGTTCAAATAAATATAAGCATCTCTTACATAGCCATTAGCAACCTTTCTGGTATATTCTTACTTAGATTATAACAATTATTTTATTTTCATACACTATATTTTTTTATTATTATCAAAAAAGCAGCCTCCAATATTGCATTCCTCCAAATTATGCAGTCTTTTTGATATTGTTTTACTTTATGTTATCATGCATGATTCTTCAAATAAAAATCTGTCAGTCATCACAGATTTTTATTTCGATGTGTTTCCCAAGAGCATTGGCATATTTCTCCAATACTATCAAGGTGGGTACTCTGCCTCCGCTCTCGAAGCGGGCCAGATTTGACGGCTTGATCCCGGTAATATCTGAAATCTCCTGCTGCGTCATCTTCTGGTTATGTCTTTCATCTACCAGGCTTCGGATCGTTTCTGCTGATTTATTTAACACGGTTTCCTGTATCTTTTCTGTATAAATCGCCAGACGCCTTTCACGGGCTTCCTTTTCTGAAAAATACTCTTTCATATTTTCCTGCATATGCTTCTCATCCTTTGCTCAACATAATTTTCAAGCAAATTATATCATAGATGATATGCCTCTGCAAGATATTTATCTTTCTTTACAGAACTTTTATGGCTCGTTCACTCATTTTATGGGTACTTCATAAAGTATGACCCATGAATTACATAATAAAAGCACAATTATTTTTGGATGGGCGGTGTATCCATCATCTCAGGTACTCTTTTCAGAGTGCGTCAGGAACCTTTTCTGACCTCAAAAATAATTATGCTTGTTATTATCATATTCACTTTCTATAAAAAGGATACTATTTATTTTCTTCTTTGTCAATATTATTTTTTTTGTTTTCAGTACTATGTTTTCAGTGCTAGTTTTTTACACTCAGTAATAACTTCCTTAATCCTTCCACTATGTAAACGTCTTATTATTTTTGATTCTTGTACTTCATGCATAGTTGCGACATATAAATAGTCCCCATCTTTATCTAATTTTATCCCAATTAAAATATTATCTTTATAACGCTTAATTAATTCAAAAGAATTATTTTCCTTTTCGTTTGGATTAACCCCTACATAATCTGGATTCTCAATAATATCTGGTATGTAATCAATATATTTCAAACAATTTTGGTGTTTACTCTTTAACATATGTGCAGGAAGTCCTTTGGATCTATAAATTTCAACTTCCGCAATTTCTATACCTAATATTTCGTTAAATTTGTTATCATATTTCCCAACTTTTAACAAATTCTCATCCATATATCTCTCCTTTAATAAAGAATACGGATATATTGTAACATTATATCTATTAAAAATCCAGTTATCTTTTCTTTCATATTGTCATACAAATATATTGTACTAATTAAGCCTCTTCCCAAACGATTCATCTATATTCTTCTGTACTGTAGTTCCCTTTTATCCCTAAATCCTTATTTTGGTCACTAAATAGCCTCCTGAAAGGAGCCAGAAGCCTGTATTATCAACGATTAGCATTGATTTGGCAATTTAGTGACTATAAAAATATAATCACTAAATTTCATTTGGCGTAAAATCAATTGCTCATGCATATTTGAGTGACCATTATTCAGATTTTAGGTTTTATATCAAATAATGCCAATGCAATAGCCTCTCTTAATCTTCGGCTGTTTGATTCCGGGAATTCACGGTGTATTTTTAATACATTTCCTTCCATTGGTAACAGCAGCATAGCGTATGTTTCTTCTTCGCCCTTTCTGATCTTTCCGAATTCCCTCTCCATCTGTGAATAAATTTTTTCAAACTGGTATAACTGCATAATTCTTTATCCCTTTCCAACTTCATGGGGTCAGACTCGCGTATTTGTCTACTTGACAAATTAATCAAAATTTTTGGTGCAGCCTCTTGAATATATACTTTTTTAGGAGGTAATGCCATGAATTATTATGATTTAATTTCTTTGATTTTGACACAGTTACATGAACGGATTAATTCCGATGAATTTCTTGAACGATTTCGACGTCCAAATTCTTTTGTGCGATATCGTAAACTGACATTGAAACAGGTTGTTGCTTATCTTATCCATTCAAAAAAACGTTCCATGGATATTGAATTGTCTGATCTTCAGCGCCAGCTTCCGGACATTGATTTTCCTGATGTTTCCAGGCAGGCTGTTTCAAAAGCCAGAAAAGGAATTCTGCCGGATCTTTTCAAAGAACTTTTGGATAAACAGGTTGAAATGGTTTATACACACCTTGACTGTCCAAAAAACTGGTTTGGATACCGTGTTTTTGCTGTTGATGGGTCTACACTGGAGATTCCCTTGTCCAATGATACCTCTGCGGAATTTGGGGCTATTACCAGCTGCAACAATCATGATGTTTTCTGGGTTGAAGGTCTGCTCTCAACTATCTATGATGTCTTTCTCGACCAGATAATTGATGGACAGATATATACGAAAGCGACCGGCGAACGTGATCCGGCAAGAGAGCACTGGACCCGGCTGCAGGAACTGAACCTTGCTGACAATGCCCTGCTCATTTTTGACCGTGGATATTACTCAAAAGAATTATATGAGGATCTGGTTTCCAATGGATGCAACGTTTTGATGCGTTTAAGAAAAGACAATAAATTTTGCAAATTAGGCTCCGATGATTTTTCATGGACAGCTACTTCCGCAAATGGCAAACCGATCCTTTACCGGGTTGTAAAAGTTCCTCTGCCTCAAAAGTCCAAGGAAGCAAATGAGTATCTGGTAACCAATATTATAAATCCGTCTATCTCTCCATCCTTGTTATATAACCTTTATTTTGAACGCTGGAATATCGAAACAAAATACAGGGAACTAAAAGACTGGTGGGAACTGGAAGAATTTACAGGGACAAGCTGTAATTCTGTCTGTGCAAAAGGCAGACCTCTGACAATTATCCTAACTTTTCGGAAAACAAATCCTTTTTAATTTCTCCCTGTTTATCATAACACTCTTTCCTAGTTCCTGGAAACTTGTCAATCAAAGCCAATAAAATCTGTGGCTCATCAGGAGCATCTTTCACATGCCTCCAGTTTTCCAAAGATTTTCTTGTCTTATAATAAGTTGCATTTCTCTCTGCAAATCGTCTGTCCTTATCCCCTTTTTCGGGTATCTTTCCCAATTCAACCAGATCATATGTATTTTGTGCCTTTTTGAAATACATACCCGTTGTATCTAATTTATTTAACACATCTCTATTTACCATCGGAAAACCATTGGTATATAAATAAGCAATCGCTGTATTATCCTCATCTGGCCATAAATAATCATTCTTATTATTCAGTGTTACTTTCGATGACTTTCTGGAATTACAATACTTGCACCCTAAATTCAGGTTCTCCCAGGCTGTGAAATCTCCACCTTTCGACTTAGATACTACATGTTCTACCTCCGGAACATGCTTGATTGGCATTTCACAGTAAGAACAATACAGACCTATCTTATCTTCCAAATATGGTAATGCATCCTGATATTTATCTATTTTTTCATAAGGTGATTCACCTTTGTCTACTGGTCTCATTCTTTTTCACTTTCCATGCCTGTTCTATATATTGTTGATGAACCCATGCCATGTATGCAGGATTTTCACTATATTCAGCTTCTAGTTCAGCCAGTCTCTTTCCGAGTTTCTCTATCTCATCTGGGTTTTTAGCATCTCGCAATGCAGCAAAATACTCCTTTGACACTTCATATATTTTTCGCTTCTTTTCACTATATTGCGGTAATACTACCCCCATAATATCCTCCGCAATATCCTCAAGTCCCTCACCTGAATATTCGCTGTCCAATGGCTGATCTAATGTAAGCAGTTCCCCTTCTTCCAATGATTGAATGATAAACGGAGAATGCGTTGCACAAATAAACTGGATTCTTGGAAATAATTCTTTTAAAATTCCTACAATACGTCTTTGCCAGGTAGGATGCAGGCTCAGATCAATCTCATCAATCAGAACGATTCCAGGTGTTTTTTTCAGTGCTTCTCCCTTTAAATATGGATTTAAAATACACATTCTTGTAGCAATATCCAGAATAATTTTTATTACATTTCGATAGCCATCACTCAGCATTTGGAATGGCAAAACAGTTCCATCTGATGTTTTAAGCGCAATCATATCATTCTCATACTTTGTTGACGATATAATTTCTTCTCCTGGTTGAAGTTCTTCTCTGAATGCTTCATTTACTGCTTTCAAAATTGCCTCATAAGACGGAAAAAGCTTCCCACCATTTTCTTCTACTGCAACGGCTTTAAGCATCTCAATATAACGAAATGCAATATCCAGTCCATGCTGTGCATCAAGGCAGTGACTATATGCCTCTGTTCTTCCAAATACACCTTTCTTAACTGCTTTTTTATTCCCATCTTTCCACAATCGTGCCGTACTAAGATAAAGCACCAGCGGAAGAATGACTTCGTTATCTGAATGGTCTGCCCGAGAAATTTTCTGTTCCCATTCAATTACAGTTGGCTGCATAGGATTAGAGCCACCAAATTTTGTTCTGGCATCTTCTTTCAAAATAACACGTTGAAATTCTATAGGTTCGCCCTTCTTATCCCACTGTGCCTTGCAACTTACTTTACATGGATACTGCGAAATTGTTCCTGTAGTAAGAATTGTACTATCCTCAGAAATTTGTGCTTTCTGTCTTGCATCCGTTGATTTTTCTTCTAGCCCCTGACCTTTGCTTTCCATACACCAACCTTATCATCCTATTCCCCAACAAACGCCCCAGCATACATCCCAAACTATTATGTATAATATCATCAAACTCAAACAACCCTCTGCAAAACAGCCGTCCCGAAAATCTCCTTGACTTTGTAACAATCCACCTGAATACTAAATTTCTTCTTTAATTTCCTTTTTTAATTTTTCGTACTCATTTGTATCGAATTTATGTCCTTCATCAAATATCTGAGAAATTATATTCCAATATTTATCTGCCTTCTTTTCATCAAATAATTCTAATCTAGCTTTAATCTTCACTGCTTCAAGCAATTGTTTGCGCATCCACTCATCATCTATTTCATTATTAACTATCTCTTCATATCCATTTTCCGCGCTCCATTCATAAAAAGCTAACGTATCTAAAGATACCATAGCTTCCGTATATGTATCTACACGTCTATCAGTTTTTGCGTTCGTATTACTTGCTGATATAGTCCAAACTGCAATCACTACACTTATTATCGACAATACCAAACCCACCCATGAAACAATTCCATATTCTTTTTCATTTTCCTGTTTATTTTTTTTACTCATCTCTAACCTTCCTATTTCTTTGACATAATCGGCAGGATATGAAAGTATTCACTTGCCCGATTAACTACGTTTGTAAATTCTTCTCTATTCTCATGCAAATATACATCATATTCCAAATTCCATTTTTAACTTGTCCACAACATCATATGGAAAACGTTCTGCGCTGCCTTCATCTTTCAGTAAAATACTAACAATCTTACCAGCCAGTTCTATACCATTCTTACTGTGGAGATGTTCTTTAATTCTTACCGCATTTCCTAAATCTCTTGCTACACACACCTGATCATATATTTCAAGTTGTGAGATAATTTTACCCACCTGGTAAGAAAACTCTAATTCATTCGTATCATCCGGACTTTCCATAATCTGATAGATTTGCTGTAGTCTGTTCAATATCTGCGCTGCATTTAAGTCCAGCGGCACATAAACACGAACATTATCATCAGGTAAAATCCCACCATTAGTACGTGTTCTTCCGGTAAGTGCTTTTTGATGCTGTTCTACCGTATCATAGTAAAAAGCCGTGTCTGCAATTTCCACTTTCTACATTCTGTCTGTTTTTTATTATAACAATCTTCATTTTGAACCGCAATGGTTTTTCTATATTTCCACTTTTCTTCCATATTTTCTGCTATACTCCGCCGTTATCAATGCTCCGCTGCCTTTCCCGGCCTGGATTATGATTAATTTATCAGACCAACTGCTGATCAGGCGGTTTCTTCTGGGAAAGGTGTATCTGGATGGTGGAGTTCCGGGTGGATATTCTGACAGAAGCAGACCTTTTTCCTCTATACATTTCATCAGTTTGTGGTGTTCACTTGGATAGCAGATATCCAGGCCATTTCCTAATATTGCTATTGTATAGCCACCGGAATTGAGACATGCAGTATGTGCATAGCTGTCGATTCCTTTGGCCATTCCACTGACAACTGCGATCTGGGTCTTTGCATATTCCGATGCCAGGAATACCGTTTTCTGTTTTGCTTCCTGGCTGTAACAGATCCGATAAATGGTATCTGCGTAAGCCATATCCACCCAGTCCTATAATCGATATCATCGGCTGTCCTTCTAGCATCTTTACTTCTATATCCACCAGATATCCATCTATTCCCTGGATAGCAAAACTTTTTACCACGGTAGCCATAACTCATCTTCCCCTATCATTTTTCTTATATGCTGTTCCTGAACCACATATTTATGTCCAATGTCTTCCACAAATTCCCGGTAACGAAATACAGCGTTGTTGGAAAAATATGCCAGCGTTTTCTTTTTTCTGTGATTCCATCATCTATAAGCCCTATCATTGTACGGTAGCTGCTCCAGGAATAATCCTCCGGATAGTTCGCCATCTGCGCTTTTACCGGGTTCAGATGAATATAACGGCTTGTCTGGAGAAAATATGCATCTTCCTCCACAAGACATGATTTATAACGGCTCTCAAAAACATGTCCCCTGTAGCTGTACTTATGATTCACATACATGGCATAACATTCTGACAGATGTTTCATAAATTTTCCAATTTCCATATCACAGGTTTCGAGAAGCAGATGGATATGATTCGTCATCAGACAATATGCATGTAAAACACATCTATATTTTATCAATGCGCTTTTTAAGATCTGAAGAAACACCTGATAGTCCATTTCATCCTCAAATATCGGTTTTCTTCTCACTCCCCTGTGCATAATATGGTAGGTTGCGCCCGGAAACCAGACTCTTAATTTTCTTGCAATAGTTATCACTCCTTTGATGTTATTATATTTTATATTATCATATATGATTCTTTGAATAAAAATCTGTCAGTCATCACAGTTTTTTATTTCAATGTGTTTCCCAAGAGCATTGGCATATTTCTTCACTGTTCACACATTTTTTATATTACAGAATCTTCTAACAAAAGTATCGAATCTCTCCAAAATATTGAATCCATGCCTGTATCACATCATCATGTCTGGCCTCTATCATACGCATAATATTGCGAAGGGTATGATTTGCAATGTGGGAATTATTATTACAAAGCAAGCAATTACCTGTACTGGTTATCCATATTTTTGTCGCATTTGCTGTCGGTGCTCCCTTGGCAACATGAATATGAACAGGCTCAAGTGGCTTATTTTCATTTGTCCTAAAATAAATCCAGTACTCGCCAAACCTAAAAATTCGAGGCATTATCAAATCCTCCCTCTTGTGAAAACTCTATAATCAAGTGCGCCATGGAATGTATAATTTCATCAAAACGACTTATTTCTTCATCTGAATACTGAAATATATCTTCCCATTCATAATCTGGAAGCCAACATGTTGCGTGTTTAAAACAATACTTCTCATCTGGAGTTTCTATATACACTTTTACTCTACCATTTGGTTTCATCTCAGAATGTGTAATTTCTGTATTGTCGTTCAATGTCATAAATGGATACATCATAATATCTTTTTCCGTTACTGAAAACTTATAAAAAGTTATAAACTTCTATGTTCCATTCCTACTTCAACGAGTATGCTTTTGATGATATAAATATCAATCTACTCACAAGTTCTTGTACTCTCCATAGGCGTAAATTCCGGACTAACGTATCCGTACATATTTGCATTAACGTTTCAGTGTCAGCTTGCAAATTTTTCTCCATAAGTCTTGAGATTTATAGATGCCTGGAAATCTCTGTCAATCATATTCCCACACGCACATCTATAAACTCTGTCAGATAACTTGAGATCTTTTTTGATGTTTCCACAACAGCTGCAAAGCTTTGATGATGGATAAAACCGATCAGCCACAATAAGCTGGATTCCTTTATCGCTGCACCTATATTCAAGCTGTTTTCTAAACCAGAAAAATCCCTGTGCCTGAACTGCTTTGGATAAATGTCTGTTTTTCATCATTCCGCTGACATTCAGATCTTCAATACATATAAATCTTGGTTTTCGATTTACGATCTCCGATATGGTCTGATTTAAATAATTTTTACGGATGTTTGTTAATCTGTGATTTCGTTTTAATAAAAGTTTTTCCTTTTTGATTACATTATTTGTTTTACAGTAACTTTCCCCTTTCTTATTTTTCTCGTAAGAACGAGAGATGCTACGCTGTAATCTGCGTTTCTGTTTTTCTGATTTCTTTACTTTCTGACTCTTATTGATGTTCTTATATTTAGTCCCATCAGAGCAGACAGCCAGATCTTTGATTCCCAGGTCTATGCCGACTCCGTCATCATTAAGTGTTTCCCTGCAGTCAGGAAATTCTACACATACGCTGATCCACCAGTTCAATCCGTCAAAGGATATTCTCGGGTTCATATATTTAGCATTTGTCGGAATACGTCCATGTTCTGCAAGTCCTACCCAATTCATTTTTTGTTTATTTGCTTTCCTGCTGGAAGAAAAGCCTTCAAATTTAACGTGTGTATTACTGAAGCGTATCTTAACGTTGTCCTGATAGAACTTCGGCATTGATCTCTTTTTTGACTTGAATCTTGGGAATTTCTGCAAACCCTTAAAAAAGTTCTTATACGCAGTACAGGCATCTTTTATGGCTTTTACCATCTGTTTCCTCCTGTATCAGTTCACGGATAAGTTTCTTAGCTTTATCCGCTCGTTTTCCCTGTAATTTACAACTGCATACTGTGATTAGCTGAACCAGATCTTCAACAAGTTCCTGCTGTTCGGATTTTTCGTTACTGTTCACTCCGTTCTCAGTAACGTAGCCAAAATTCATTCCAGATTGCCTGCGGCAATGGAATTTTGGCTTGTATGTCTCGGAATTTTGGCATATTCATGCCAAAACACCTCGCGGGATAGTGCTGTGTGAACAGTAACGATTTTTCAGTATTATCAATGATCTCAATCTCACAATTATAAAGTGAAGCGATATATTCTATCAGCTCAAAACCAAATCGCAATAGCCAATTGTAATGCGGTTTTTAGGCTTTACATTTATTACCTGGTTGAGTTGCTCATCAGAATAATTCTATAGCCACTTACTGTAGTATGATGCGGATGAAGTTTTCCATTGGCACCCAATTTCATAATGTCTGGGCAGATACGCCTATAATTTTTGAAAATTCATGCACTTCGCAGGGTCTGACCCTAGAGATAATTATCATATTCTTACTTAGATTATAACAATTATTTTATTTTCATACACTATATTTTTTTATTATTATCAAAAAATCTGCATCCGATGTTGCATTCTTCCAAATTATACGGTCTTTTTGATATTGTTTTGCTTTATGTTATCATGTATGATTCTTCAAATAAAAATCCGTCAGTCATCACAGATTTTTATTTCGATGTGTTTCCCAAGAGCATTGGCATATTTCTCCAATACTATCAAGGTGGGCACTCTGCCTCCACTTTCGAAGCGGGCCAGATTTGACGGCTTGATCCCGGTAATATCTGAAATCTCCTGCTGCGTCATCTTCTGGTTATGTCTTTCATCTACCAGGCTTCGGATCGTTTCTGCTGATTTATTTAACACGGTTTCCTGTATCTTTTCTGTATAAATCGCCAGACGCCTTTCACGGGCTTCCTTTTCTGAAAAATACTCTTTCATATTTTCCTGCATATGCTTCTCATCCTTTACTCAACATAATTTTTAAGCAAATTATATCACGGATGATATGCCTCCGCAAGATATTTATACTTTCTTTACAGAACTTTTAGAGCTTGTTTAATCATTTTATAGGTACTTCATGGGGTCTGACCCTAGAGAGACCTCAACTGGAAACACATTTTTTTGGGACTCAAATTTCACAATGAATGGATTAATATCCTCAATATAAGTCCGAAAAACTTCATCTAGCTGATCTTTATATTTAACAAGAAAGGCTGAATCAATCTTAGTACTTCCGCTCATCTTTCTTCCATCCCTCTATTCGTCTATCGACATCTTCCATTGTCATTATTTTCTTAGTTGTAATCGTATGGTTGCCACGTGCTGCAATACGATGATCAACCGTCTTAGAAAAAACTGGTTTTTTCCCTGATTTGCTTTTCACGAAAATCATTTCTTGATCATAATCCATTCTTGCAAGTTCTGCAACAGTCATTCCCAACGATTTTTCAAGTACAGATCTAGTACTTGTTCTCAGAAACATATCTACTCCTCCTACGCTGTTATGGCGCATATAAATGTCTTTAAGCCATTTTCATGCAATTTTTTACGAAACCATTGATATAGTGCCATGTAAATGTAACTATTATATCACGTCAATTCTCAAAAAACAATAAAAGCTCAAGCATATTCTCAGATATCCATCGAATCATAAAACAGTTTGAGACGTTGCTGGACAAAGGCTATCAACAGAATCTGCAGACACAGCATATATATGTCGTATCTAAAGAACTGTCCCTGCTCAATCGTCTGACAAAATATAAGAATAGCCATCTTTGCATTCTGAGCCACTGACGCCTTCCAGCTTCTTGAACACACGGCTGAAGTAGTTCAGCTCTCCGATGCTGCATTCCAGACCGATCTCCTCGATGCTTTTGTCGGTAAACAGGAGCATACCTTTCGTATGGGTGATCCGCACCTACTGCAAGTAAGTGACCAGCGTCACACAAGGGCAGTATGTTAAGTTCCGAACATCATTACCACACAAGTTATGCGCCTGAGTTGGCTTTATAGAATTTTCATAAAACTTTTATTTGCAGTTTCTGGTACCTGACCCCACTGTGGTCATGAAATATTTCGGACGAAAAAAATGCCATTATTATATCTATTTATTGACTGCTACAAGTATTCTTCATTAAAAGAGTTAGCATCTTTTGCAAGTGGATTGGAAAAGGATATTTCAGCTGTTGAAAATGCAGTTGCCAGTGACTTAAGCAATGCTTTTGTAGAAGGAACAAATAACAAAGTGAAGATGGTAAAACGCACTATGTATGGTCGATGTAGCAAGAAGTTATTAGCAGCAAAGCTGATGTACAATCCTGTATAAAATCAGGATTGTACGTAAATATGCGGAAGAACCATTTTTATTTTACAATAAACAGTGGATTGGTTAGTTCCTTTCCAGGTAGGATTTCCACCTGCATTATTTCAAGCCCTTGCAGGGTGCACTGCCTGACACCGTGTGACGTATAGGAGCACTATCTGTTCCACTGTTTTTCGAAATTTTAATAAGGCACTTAAATATCAGGGCTTCCAACAAATCATTTGACACATTAGCAGAGCGAATACTGGCTAAAACCATCTCTTCTTTTGATGATTCGGTAAAGTCTATCTCAAATCTTCCATTATTCTGACATAACTGTTCTATGTAGATTCTTTGAGTTCTTCCGTTCCCTTCTCTGAATGGATGAATCATATTTAATTCACCTAAATAATAAGCAAGTCGACAGCTCATCTCTTTCTTATCCGTTATATCCGATAAAAAATTTTCATTCTTTAGTTTTCTATAAAGATCCTCAAACTGCACTTCTATAAACTGTACCAAACAAAAAATTGTGCCCTTTGAAATATCAACTGTTCTTGTCTTTCCAGCCCATGCATATACATCCTGAAATAGCTGCTTATGAATTGAACAAAGATGATTGAATGAAAAATCTCCAGTCACACCTTTATTTGCCAGCTCAGCCTGACGGACAGATGAGTAATCTCTCTCCGCTTTATGCAAAACATCAATATCTCTAATATCGAGCTTATTCTTTAATATATTTGTTCCTGGATAACAATACTTTTTGTCTTTTTCGTTATCATAAAAATAATCATACTCTTGATCTTTCACGACGCTTTGAGGATACACCATACTTGTTATTCAACTCTGCAATTGCATCAGCAACTGATACCTTCTTAGTAAGCACATTCTTCACTCTTTGACGACACTCTGTATCAAATTGCATATTCTCCATCTTGAAACTAGCCTCAATACTACTTACCTTTCTATCAACTGTCATATTTGTATCCTTTCTCCTTTCCCCATTACTAAAGAAAAAGTCTTATAGATATTAGTATTATAGCACAGAATCTCTCTTTAATACAGTAAAAATAAATTTTATCTACATTAGGCACTTTAGCAATTTGTGTTCACAGTGATACTACCTGTCTGATGTATACAACAAACCTGTATTTTTGATACAAATGAACAAGTAAGCAGAATCACCATTTACCACAAACTTCTGTTCCGAGTTGGCTTTATAGATTTTTCACAAAACTTTTATTTGCTGTTTCTGGTGCCTGACCCCTAGTACCCCTTTCTTCATACAAGACTCGCTTCAAATGCTGTGGTTAGCAGCTTATTTGATGGGGCTTCCACCCACCGGACTATATCCCCTTTGCTGGACGCACGGTCTGACCCCAATGTTGGTATAGGGTCTGACCCTAGACTTGTCTGAAAATATTCTCTGTGTGTTGTTTATACTTTCTTTATAGAACTTTTAGGACTCGTTTACTCATTTTATAGGTATTTCATGGGGTCTGACCCTAGTAGAGTTAGACCCTAGAGTTATATTGACAGATGTTTTGCCGCAATCGCCACAGCTTTCGGCAATCTCACGGCAACTAAGACGGTTCACGAAGCGGAGCCTTAGCACTTTTTTGTAATCCATAGTTGGACCTCCAGATATAATATTTCTCCGTTTTTACAGGAGATATTTCTATTATATCTGGAGATTTTTGGCCGGTTAATATGTCCTCGGCTGTCCGCTGATTATGTCTTTAGGTGTCCGCCGAATATGGCACAAATGTCCGTTTCGGCCGGCAATCTGCAATGCCGAACATGATATCTCGATGCGAGAGGTTTATGGCTTGGACAAAACATTACGTGAGTAAACTCGCATAAGCGGTTCCCGCTAGCCCGGACAGACGGTTTCCCGTCTGCCGGACTTGCGGTGTTACCGCACAAGAATATTCACTGCTGTTGGTGGGTCAATTTTCCTCGTTAAAACTGGGTCAGTTTTAAGTATAAATCAACACCTCCTTGCCGGCATGAAAAAAGCCCATCTGCACGGAGCAGACAGACTAAAAATGGGTATAAAAATACCCTGCCAGCTTTCACCAGCAGGGTTGATTAGAATTTTTACTTGTAAAGGTCTTCCAGCGTTATCAGCCGAACTTCACCTCGCTCTTGTGCCTGAAGAAGTCCATCTGTGAATCCGCCTTTCGAGAAGATATAGTAGTGATAGTTGTTGCCCTTTCCAAAAACTGAGGCATAATCCCGAATCAAATCGAGTTCATCCACACCGATTTTCTCATTCCGGTATTTGCATGAACCGATGATATAGTCTTTGCCCTCAACAGGAGTTCCGACGATATCAATCTGTATCTGCTTTTTCTTCTTCGGGTCTGTCCCCCACCACTGGCCGATTTCACTCAGCTCAATAGGAAGGCTATCCGAATAATAGAGCAGGTAATCCTGACACATCTTCTCATAAATTAGACCCATGTAATCAGGAAGATACTGCTTTACAGCGTGTGGATAGGTCTTTGCAATTCTGCCAGAGTCAATGGCACTCATATTGATTGGCACAAACCGATACCAGAAACGGAAGAAGTTATCAGCCAGCAGATAGATGGTTTTCTTACCCGGTTTTTCTGTAATCGGTGTTTCTTTCTTCGCAATGCCAAGGTCGATCAGCGTTTTCAGGTACTTCGATACGACCGAGTTTTCCTCACCGACCTTCATCTTGATATCGTTCATTCGGGAAGCACCTTCTGCAATCGCTTTAATGATTGCATTATAAATGGCCGGCTCCCGGAGTTCCTGCTTCAGTAAGTTCCCCGGTTCCTCATACAGATAGCTGGAGCGGTCAAAGAAATTATCCAACAGAGCTTCATCCACACTATCTCGCACATCCAACTTATTGATATAGTGGGGAACTCCTCCCGTGATCCCATAAATCAGGGAATTGTCTTCTGCAGACAGATTTGGATGGAACACAGCGGTTTCTTTATAGTCTAGCGGCTCAATCTTAAACTGGCCAGTACGTCTGCCATACAACGGACTTTCCTTTCCAAGCACCTGACTCTCCATGAAGCTCATAGAGGAGCCGCAAAGAATCAGGTACATCTTGGACTCTGTCCATTTGTGGTCGATGATGTGCTGCAGCATCGCTGAAATAGCTGGTTTTGCTTTTGCAAGATAAGGATACTCATCAATGACAAAGACAATCCTCTTTTCCTTTGAAAGTGCTGTCAGCTCATCCAAAGCTGCATCATAGGACCTGAACTCCGGTGCAGACTCCATATCCGGCCGCTCAAAACTCATAATCGACTTTGAGAGAGCTTCCAGATTTTCCTTTCCTGTCGTGTTCAATGCAGAAAAGAAAATGGTAGGCTTATCTTTGCAGAACTCGTTGATCAGTGCCGTTTTACCAACACGCCGTCTGCCGTAGATGACAATGCACTCAAACTTATCACCTGCATACCGTTTATTCAGTTTCCGCAGCTCATCCTCACGGCAATAGAATTGACTCATCTGCTCACCTCCAATAATTATACTCGTGAGTTAGTAACTCGTAAGTTACTTCTTTACGAGTATAATAAATCAGATAGTCTGCAAAGTCAACCCTAACTTCCCATGTTTTTCCTACTCAAACCAAAACACGCCATCAATCACATGCTGTGAATGATGGCGCTAACTGTTTATGCACTCTCAAGAAACGCTAGGATTTCGGCTCTGGTTTTTGAACTTTTTGCGATGGCTTCTAACAGCTCTTTGGCTTCCAGCTCTTTCTTCTCAGCATAGAGGCCATCGAGTTCATCGGTCAGTCTATCGCATCTTTCTTTCAGTTTTCTCAGTTTTTCCTCGCATTCGAGAATCTTATCATCAATCGATTTCGTCGTCTTCAATCGTGCCATATTCATCTTCCTCCTTTTCAGGTTCTTCGGCATGCATTAATTCTTTACCAATCGCCAGAGCTCGTGCTTTTGCATCTGCCTCGTCAATTCCGAAAGATCCGAGTATCGTTTTCTGTGTAGCTGTGATTGCATGATCCAGCTTATAGTTTCCACCAGGCTGCCCTATTAACTCAATCTTTTCCAGTTCTCTCAAAGCAGCTGGGACTGTCATGAAGTTCGGACGGTTGATCATCTCAGCTTTTCTTTTTCTAAGCTGTGTGTAAATCTTGCAGCGTATGATCAAGGCAATGAAAGCTACAAATACTTTTCCCTCAAATGTATTGCTGCCTGATACTCTGAGTGTACGGTTACCCAGGA
>NZ_JBQHWC010000007.1:0-120671 GCF_052064155.1 Blautia sp. HCP3S3_C12
GTTTACCACTGGAAATACAAAATGGATGATATTGAAGAGACTGAGTCTGCATCTGTTTAATATGGTACTTATTAAATGGTCGATGTACTAGATGTATTCTAAAAATTCCTTGTGAAACATAATTTATCTTGTTGGCATCATAATATGTTGGTAACATGTCTTTGGCAAAGAAACAAAACCATGCACCAAATAAAAGCATTAACCCTGTAACCAGCAATATATCACCTTTCATCTCTGCTATTGAATTCCCAGATGCAACTAACATAATAATTTCTGTAATAGATATTAAAAAACATAGCAAATATGCTAATATCCAGTTTTTTCTATGCTGATGAATAGAATTCCTAACAGCCATATCGAGAGAGCCTACTACCAATTCCTCGACTTCTTTTGTATCAATATTTTTCTGTGTATCTATTTTTTCTTCACGTAACAATTCTGTAACGGTAACATCTAATATATCAGCTATTGGTATGAGTAATACGACATTAGGCATACTAAGACCACGTTCCCATTTACTAACTGTTTTATCTGATACATATAATTTTTCAGCCAAATCCTTTTGAGTTAAATTCTTTTCCTTTCTTAATTCGGTTACAAATAAACCAAATTTTTCATTACTAATTTGATACATACATCCACCTCCTGCACACATATTATAATGAGAGTGTGCATAAATCAATCGACTAGCAGTAGAATTACAGAATATTAGCACAAAATTCATCAAATAATCTCCCCATCATGATTATTTCTATAAAGTTATCTTCGAATATTTTTTAAGGCATACTATGGAATAATTAAATCGGCAACTTATGACTATGACGGAAAAAACCAGCCTTCCGGAACTTAGAAAAAGTCACCTGATATGGAATTGTAATTCGATTCTTCTTAGAACTCTTATAAACACAAAAGCTGAACAAATAGGATTTTTCTTCCTACCTGTTCAGCTCTTTGTTTACCTGTAAATCAATTCATTTAACACAATCTCTTCTGCCATATTACGAATACCATTTACTGCTCTGACCCATTCCATCTGGTCACAAGCTTTCAATTCTTCCGTAATGCCCTGCCGCTCTATCATCTGACACACCAGAATATCCATTCTCTCCTGTGCTTCATCGTCCACAGTATTCAGATGTTCTGTCAGTCTGTCTTCCAACATATACAGTGAATACATTGCCGGACGATGCTCTTTCAGATACGTTTTTCGCATCATTCCATATTTCCCATAATGCGGTTCTTCATCTGTACTAACAAGATTCGGATAGTAAATTCCGTCTGCGCCCAGTGTGTAGGTACCACCCATTTTTTCAAATGTGCTTTTCATGTGTTATTCCTCCTTGAAATCAGCGATATCCTTAGATCATCGCAAAATATTTCAGGGCAGCCTTGATAGCATCTTCTTTCTCTTTCGGACATTGTGGAACTCTTGCATTTTCTGATTTTGGAAGGTTATAGTTTTCTCCCACTTCAATTCCACATTTGCGTTTTATCTGAGAAATATATAAACTTGAAACCTTCAGGCCAAATTCTTTCAGCACATAATCTTTGATTTCCTGATAGGTAGCTTTCGTCTCTGCACTGGTTGCATCCAGCTCATCCAGATTCAAGTCGATCTCTATTGTATCATCCGGCTTCTGTTGGGACAAAAGAACAACCGTCTCCACATGCGGAATCGTTTTTCACCGCTTTAACAGTACGCGAACCCGCATAGTTACTGAGTTTTTACACCCTTTGACATGTTGCTAATATCCGCAATCATAAGGTTAAGACATGGCGTACAGACCGTTTGATTTTGTAAACGTGTGGCGGGTACGCCGATATTTTGTAACACTTTTATAATGCAAAATCATTATAAATACTGCTGCCGATTTTGGTAATATATCTGTCCGCAAATTTGTTTAGGGCAGTTTTGCGAATGGCATTAACACCCTTTCAATGACCACTTTTATTGAAACCGATATTTTCCTTTTCCATGTCCGGTTACGGATACGATCACCTTGCTATCAACCAACAGTTTTATCAGTTCGGATGCTCTTGTTGATTTTAACCCGGTAATATCTTCTACAATCGTTCTGCCGAAATATTCTTCTTTTCCACATTTTGAAAACAGTTCAAAAGTGTGATTTATTGTTTTTTCTGAAATCATATCCGAAAAAGCAAGTAATTTATTTCGAATGTTCGCTTTTTGACTTTCAATGTCCGCTTCCGTATTCCCAATGTCCGCTTTTGCACTTTCAAAATCCGTTTCTTTAAACCTTCCACTAATGTGCATCGAACGATTATGAAGTTCATTCTTTTCATCCAACAGTAAATTTCTTAAAAACAATTCCAAATACTCAGTTGTCTCATGAACACCATTTTTCAAATCGTTATAATTGGCCCTAACAAGTGCATTTCTAAAATACCAAGCATTTTCCGCAAAAATATCATTGGTTACCTCAAATCCCAGCGTTCTAAGATACTTAATAAAAAATACTGCTGTAGTTCGTGTGTTTCCCTCGCCGAATACATGTATCTGCCATAATCTTGATACAAAGAGTGCCAAGTGATGAATAATATCTTCCATACTCAGGTTTTTATAGCTAAACTTCTTTTCCTCTGCAAAATCATAGTCCAGAGTTGCTCGAAGTTCTGATGCACTTCCATAAAGAACCGTTGCTCCATTCAGCACCCATTCTTTTTTTGTGATATTATAATCTCTCAGTTTTCCGGCGTGTCCATAAATCCCAGCAAACAACTTTTTATGAATAGAGATATACTCATTCGGGGTAAAACTAAATGCTTTCTCCGACAATATTTTTGCTATTCTAACGGCAACTTTATCAGCCTCTTCCGTACGGTCTTCTGTATTTGCTTTTGGATTTTCTTCATAATACGTATTTAGAAGTTCCTGCGCTTCATCAATCGAAATATCACCTTCAATATTCTTTATTGCAGTATCAATCAAATACTTCGAAGGCTTTAATCCATCCACTGCTTGAAGTCCGATAGCTGTATGCCAGGCGTAACCTTTGTCTCTTTTATTCGGTTCTGATTGTTTTATATACTCTTTAAAAGGATCTTTATCCATCAAATTGCCTCCATTCATTTTTACCAATACCAGCTCTTTCTGATACTGTCTTGCAAAGATTTTTCCTTTTCTTCAGCACTTTTTTCATGCTGACGTTTTCCCAGATATTCATCCTCAGTCGCTATAGACGGATCATACCAGTAAGCTTTCTTCAGAGCCCATTCAATCCATTCTGGAGTAATATCTTCATTTCCACTATCTATCATAGCCTGAATATATTCTCTTATTTCCTTTGCAATTCTATAGTCTTCAGCTTTGTTTACAAGTTCTTTTACAAGACGAATTTCTTGTTCTTTTCTTTGTCTATTTTCTTCTCTGCGTCTCGCTTCTTCAACTTTCTTACGTTCTGCCTCTTCACGTGCTTCTCGTACAATTCTATTCTCTTCTGCCTTCTCATACAGGGTAACCAAAATATCACCCAGTCTATCTTCTAATTTTTCAGAATCGTTATCTCTAATGTAGCTTCGCTCCCCAAACACAATACGAAGTTTACCATTATATACCTTGTCATACTTTCTTATTTGCGGTTTTGAAGCCCATCTATGATTTTTGATATCATCATTATACTTTACGAGCGCCTGTGCCTCTTGCTTAGTCATTTCATGCTTCACCTGATCTTGACTCTCAACCATACGAAATCTAATAATATCACCTCTAATTTTCACAGACAAATCACTATTAATACTTCCACCTAAAGATTCAATTGATTTGAATACGGTATCTAATATGGCAATTGCACGTGACATACACTCATCAGACATTTCCTTAAAGAATGCAGGTTCGTTTTCTGGTTTATTATGTCTTGGATTATAGTATGGCCTACTCTGTGCTTCTTTCAGTTTTGACTTATAATCTGCAATATCCTTCTTGTATTGGACCAACATTTTATGCAATCGTGTACTTTGACTTATCTGCAGATTGCACGCATATTCTAATACTTTATTTCTTTCCGTCGCATCCAAATAATCAAGAATTCCATCCGGCCACTCAGGTATGTTCTCCGTTTTTTTCTGCGGTGAACCTTCCTCGGCTGTTACATCCAATTCTTCTGTTATGTCAGTATGCACTTTCTCTACTACTTCTGCCTTAGCTTTCCGAATACGCTTAACAACCGCGTCTTTCGTTATTAATGAAATTTCTGTATCTTCCAATCCAGAAAATTCTACAATCTCATTTGATACATCTTTTCCCATATTCTTCTTAGTCCAATAACCAGAAGAAGGAAAAGGTATATTTTCTACTTTACAAGTTGCTATCAGTTTACCATAATTCAAGTTATATTTTCTGGCCACCCCTGCAACTGAAAGAGCCCATATTTCATCATAGAGCTGCTTACGAGTCAATTTAACTATTCCTTTTTCATTCTCCATCCTGGCAGCTCCTTTCCTGCATATTTTTTGTCAACATCTTTGTATTTTCCAAGCGAAAACGCATATTCATAAAGCTCTAATTCTGCTGATCCTCGTTTTCGCTTAATAGAAAAACCAAATCTTTTTTCATTTCTTCAAACTGTTCTATTATAGTATTTAGACTCTTTTCTATATTTTGAACTTGTACTTCTGAGGTTTTCCCATACTTATATGCAATCAATCTCTCACCAATTATGTGATAGGACCAACTCTCAGAATATGTTCTATCTCTTTCTTCATTGTGAATTGCAAAACCGATCGGTAAAAGATCATTTCTCATGCCGATACTAACCGCCATAGGGGATATGCCTAGGTAATCTGCCGCTATCTTACATGTTATTTTACTCATATTTCTAATATCTTCATCTGTGTATTTAGGCATAATTTACCTCCATTTCCAAAATATATTTACACGACTCCAGAACATCTTCCGGTATCATTCTATTTTTTCAGTTCTCCATTTAATGACATTAATTGCGTGCTCAATATAGTTTTCATATTCGTCTTTGTCCATATTAATCAAATTTTTTACAGACATGTTATTGTATATTCCAGCAATTATTGCATCATCTCCACACATATATGAATTTGAGTATTTGTTATAAAATGCCAATGCGTGATCCCTGATTTTCTCATTATTAAAATAAATATCAGGACAATCGTAGCAACAAAATTGTCCTCTGTGAACATTTGCCCCCGGCCAAACAGGTATTATATTTCCAACAGTTTCATATACATCAATAAATTGTTGCAATCCCTGATAATTATTGAGTTCTTTACACTTATCAACACAACTCAAAATAAAATCTTCGCTATATGCCAATTCTCTTGGGGAATTTCTATTTTGTGGCCTAATTGTATGTCCGCATACCTCAACCAACTCTGGATACTTTGCTTTAATTCCTAACAAATACATACTTTTAAACGAGTATAGGACATCTGTATAACACCATTCTATTTTCTGACCTCCTACACCTACGATTATTTTGCCCCAAAGCTTCTTTGTCTTTTCCTCATTCAGTTTTTCAACACTCACTTTTCTGGTAAGCATTTCTTGAACGCGCATATTATTCTTAATACATGAAATCAATGCAACGTCCGCCGGCAACCATTTTACACTATCCAATTTATCTATCGTAAGCCATTTTGCATCCTCAGCCTCTTTTAACACAATTTGGCCGCATATAATTTCTGCCCAAAAGCAGTCCATCGAAAGGTGAAATGCGGGATAATCATATTCAATAGTATCAATCAATTCACCAACATTAATGTCTACTTCCAATTCTTCTTTTATTTCTCTCACAAGAGCCTGCTGAGGTGTTTCACCTTCTTCAATCTTTCCTCCTGGAAATTCCCATTGCCCCTTGAACTCTCCATATCCTCTTGCTGTAGCAAAAATCTGTTTCTTATCTTTGATAGAATCACAGATAACTGCAGCTACTACTTTTATCGTCTTCATATTGCATCAAATAAATTCCAGCATTTTCTTTTCCATGCAGAATTCATACCCCATCTTTTTTAATCCAACTTTATCAAATTCAACAGCAATAGATGTTCCTTCAATAGCTGTAATCGTTCCTACACCAAATACCTTATGCTTTACTTGCTTTCCAACAATATCTACTGGAATAACTATAGGTGGTTTCGGTTCTGGCTTTGGAATAACTGGTGGAACATATGCTGGTTTGCTGCCGCATTTTTTCTTAGCATCTATCATTTTCATATATTGCGCATCAACATCCTTACCGCGATTCTTAAAGTCTTCCATATCTTTAAATACAAACATAGCTGGTTTCTTAACGTCATTATCAGGAACCGGGCGAATCGGAAACATCCATACTTTTCTTGGAACACCATCTTCACCAGGCTGTTCTTCTGTGTATGGTTTATCAACTAACTCAATTCTTCCGCAATAAATATATTCCCCTGCATCCATTACCTCAAATAGATGCACATCAACGCCATTACGCTCACACGCTGCAAGTGTTGCATTTTGTGCCCAATTAATATCCTGATCTCCATTCTTTCCCATTCCGGTGTAGTGAAGAACTCCACCAATCCACTTATCGTGATAAATTCCTTTTGTATAATCAGATACTATTACCAAAGTATTCGTAGTTCTAGAACGACGCATACCACCCATATTTCCACATTTGAATGTATCAACAACATCCGCATTTTTTAGTATCTGACCTATCTTTAGTCCTGGATCAAATGCCACAGAACCACCTCCTGCTCTCTATTATGTAATACCACTATTTTTTCTTTCCAAATGAATGGTACTGTATTGTTATCTTGACATCATGTTCTAAAATTGCACCCTTTTTAATAGACTCCCTTCCTGCCACGACCACCTGCTGAACTGCTCTATCTTTTTTTATCCATCCAGTCTTCAAGTCATTAAGAGGTAACGTATACACTTCTGTAAAACCAACATTTAGTAATTCTTGCGCCAACTCATCAAAATCTCTCTTTATCATCTGGCGTGAGGAATATGGAAATGCAAATTCTTTTTTCATATGGTATGTAACAATTATTTCTGCATCATATGGCACCATCATACCAGTATCTATCCATGATTGTCCATTTATCACGACCTGTGCAACCTCTCCAACACGAAAGTTATTATCAATATAAACGTCCTTTACTGGAATTGCTTTGTATTTATTAAATCCAGTTTCCTTCAATATACATAGAACACGCTCATAATTATCACCTATTAAATCACTCGTAGAAAAGTCTATTTGCAAATTCTTCTTATTGAAGAATAATGCTTTCATTCTCTTTTTCCGAAGCTTCTTTTCATATTGTTCAGCAGCACGTTTCTCTGCACGAATTCGTTCCTCTGCCTTACGTTCCTCCTCTGCTTCCTCTTCTTTGTGCTTTGCATATGCAGCTGCACCAAGACCCAATGCTAAACCAGCCAAACCAGCTGCAAGTCCGATCCCATCTGAAGCATCCCCCTCATCGTCTTCATCGTCATTGTCCGAATCATAGTAAGTGCAACTGTTGTCACTCTCATAATATGAGCCACTTCCATCTTTGTTTTTATACCCCCAACTTCCGTCTTCTCCATAATAGGAACCGCTTCCGTCGGCATTTTTATATCCCCAGCTTCCATCAGCACCATAATATGATGCACTTCCGTCAGCATTCTTATATCCCCAGCTTCCATCAGCGCCATAATAAGAACCGCTTCCATCTTCATTCTGATAGCCCCAACTCCCATCAGCGCCATAATAGGAACCGCTTCCGTCATCATTTTTGTAACCCCAGCTTCCATCCTCATCACCTGAATTAAATGTTTCATTCACATCATCCGAATTCAAGTAATCCCAGCCTTTATCTTTTCCCATAGTGACCTCTTTCTCATTGCTACACTTGCAGCCTAATTCACATATCCAATCTTATTAACACCAATCACACCTCGTCTAACCATTACTAATTGCACTGTCGTAAGCTGCGCATGCATAACTTGAGTATACTTAACCTGTGTTCTCTTTATCTCTGTATTCTTTACTAGAATATTTGATACCGCTGTAATAGTAAGTCCCATATCTCGAAGTACTTCTTCCGGAAGTTCATAATTTTGCTCAACCAATCCAAAGCATGTAAATCCAGAATCAACACAAAATGAAATAAGGCATTTCTCGCCAACATTCAAAACTACCGAAGATAAGCAACTTCCTATTAAACTTCCAAGCATATACCCTATAACCGGTAATTCAGGTGCAATAGCTTGACCTATAGCACCGCCAGCCAATGCTGCAAAAGATATCACGATTTCTTTCGTTATAGTTACTCCCATCTCTCTTGATGTCATTTTACCAACAGCTACTAACATGCTGCTCTTAACTACATCGAGACAAATAACTGTCAATGCTCCAATAACATGAGGACTTACATTTACAAAGCCCTCTCCAAGCTTACCTGCTTTACAAGCAATAGTAAGAGCACTTGCAACGGAACCACGTAAAAATCCCTCTGCACTGGCTGATATTGCCACTTTCCCAGTTTTCTTTAGCTGCTCTAAATCAATTTCTCTATTTTTTATTAGTAAGAATATACCTTTAATAATCTCTGGTCCAAGCTGCAATACGAGAGTAATCGCTGCCGCAGTATATCCAGCCTTTAGTGCCTGACTCAATATGTATTCAGCAGTAACCAAATCATTGAGACTAATGCCAAAATCTTCTGGTCTAAATTTTCCTTCTTTTATCAACTCTGCAATAGCTTCCGCTTCTTCTTTCGTTAAAGGAACTGACTCTGCTCCTTGTCCGTCAGAAATTCTATCTACAAGTTTTTCTAGCGTTTCTTGATAATTTGCTAATACTGCTGCACGATTTGAAGTATCTTTTCCACCTTCCTTAGCAATTTCTCTTTCCAAATACTCTATTGCTTCTCGAATCTGATCGGTAGGAATAAGACGCTCTTGTCCATTATAAACAGATGTAAGTAACGTTGTAATATCATACTCTCCAGCATGTAGCTTAATAAACTGTTCTAAGCTTACCGAACTGTCATTTCCATTTTCGGCAAGAAAACTTTTATAATCCTCAATTATTTTTTTTACATTAACATCTTTAATATATCCATACTGCTCAAGATACTGTTCAAATGATATTGCCTCACCTTTACGTGGTTTACTCAAATACTCATGATACGCCTGAATAACATTCTTTGCTTGTGCTTTCACACTTTCATCATATGTGCGGATATATTTTGAACTATATACTTTACCAAAATTAGTAGATATATCAACAGAAGCATGTTCCGTACTTCCATCAACATAAGCCCTGCTAGCTGATCCCCTTAATGCAGCCTCAATATTAAAGGTATCAGCATGCCAATACTCTGCTACAAAGCCTTTTAATTGCTTGACGCCTAAATTGTTTGCACCTAATTCCTGCATATCTTTGGCGAGTTTTTCAATTGCAACATCTACTTCATGAATATACGCATCCCCTATATGAGCAGCATATTCTGCACCCATTTGTTTACTTGAAAACTCCCAACCTGCTTGCATTTCCTGCTGCATAGAGAACACCCCCCTTATGCCTTCATAAATGTATCTAAATAATTGTTATATAAGTCCAATATCCCATATAAATATAACTGTTGGCGCAGTTTTGCCTTATCCTTAAAGAAATCAACTGCAAATGATGCACCTAATCCAACTAATCCAAAAAGGACTGCAATTCCACCTTTCTTTGCAACCTTTACAGGTGTCTTTTCTTTTTTCTTCTCCGGCAATGTTTGCTTTTTAAATTCTGCCAAAAAAGCCTCATAGTCTTCTTTCTTTCCAATAGCATATTCATCCACCAAGATTAGTGCCTGTTTTCCTGCCCAGCCATACTTAATGCCCCACTTATCAAATTTGTAATCAATAACTGGTTCTAATTTATCAGTGCCTTTTATATTTCCAATAAATAAAACTTTATCTTCTACTGTTCCGGCTTTTTTCTGAGATAACCACATTTTTTCATCCCAAGCAACAATTGTAATGCTTCCATCCTCAGTTCCTACAATTTTACCCGTTTCTTTATCGTCGTCATTTGTCTCAACAAGTTTTTTCAACTGATTTAAAAGCAATTCATCTTTATATACTACAATAAGTGTCTTAGGCTCAATAAACATTATATACCTTCCTTTCTACGCTACATATCCATACATTTCTAATAAGCGTTCCAACGTAATTTTTATCCCTACACTCGCCAATGCATCTTTACGCTCTTCATACAATTTTCTAAGTAACACATCTGCATCCTTTCCATAATGAATTTGATTATGACAATTACTGCAAAGCGAAACAATATTCTCTTCCACATCCAATGAAACATCAAATTCATCCGAAAATGCCATAGGGATAAGATGATGCGGTTCTGTATACTTCTTATCCGACTTCTTTCTTATAAATGTTGGATGACTCACATCAATCTCACATTCATAATTTGCATGCGCCAAAGCATTAATAGCAGTTTGTCTATCCCTTGGATATGTCTTATGCCCATTCGTGTAAACAGGTGCTGCTTTTTCTTTTGGTTCACTGTTATACTCAAATCCTTCTGCACTACCAACATTAGCCTGCTTTAATTCTTCTATTAAGCTATTGTCCTCTTTTTCTTCTACTTCAATATCAGCAGAAGTACTTAACTCCGGATATAATGCAGCCATTGCTTTTACTAATTCTGGTCTAATCTTCCATTCAAAACGGCCATCTTCTCTTATACGCCCCCAAAACGGAACTCTCCACCATACTTGACTTCCATCATGTGCAATTATGGCCGGCAAATGCATTTTCTCAGAAATTCTTTTTGCTAATGCTACAATTGGCGTTATATAACTTGTAGGAGAAACACCGTCTTGAATACTTAAATCATAACATGCAGCAGCGTGATTATCTGACAGATAAAATCTCTTTAACAATTCAATATCTGTTTCCTTAAAAATCTCCGAATCTTGCAATAATTCCATCCATTGTTTCTTTGTAATACTAACTTTTGAAACATACTCCTTCGGATAGGCATTGTCTCTCTCTTCCTGTAAATCTTTTTGTAACTTCTGTTCCTCAAACGGTCTCCCAAAAGAGTGATATAAAAAGCTACTAAACAAATGATTATTCCAATCCTTCATTTCCGGACGCTGTTTCTTCCATTCAACCAATTTGTTTTGTTTATCTAAGATGTCATCTGTTGGATTAAATTGCAAATCAAGTTTTTTAATAAAATAATCCAAATGCTCATCAGAAAAAATACATAAATATTCTTCTGGGAAGAAAACCGACAATATCTTACCTCGAAGCAATGGTGCCAATTCACACTTCCTTATTGATTCTAAATCCTTCTTCTCGCCATCCATACGAAGATATACTATTTGTTTTTTAAGTTCCTGCATCACCTCGTCCGGATCGTTTCCAAATCTTTTTGACCATCTATATTTTTCTTCAGTATCAACACCGCTTTTTCCAAAATACAGACCAAATTTAGCAGACGACGAACCATGTATATCTCCAAGTCCCTGCAGCTCTGTTTCTAATCTATAACAGAAACTTGTCTTACTTCCCATTCCCACAACATATTCTTCTTTTGTCATGTTCATGAGCTTATTCATGTTGAAATCATTTACAAACTGCTGCCTTAACTCTTCCAATTCCATTTCTCTCGGCTGTATTTCTGGCAGTTTCTTTATAAACTGATTAATCAAACTATCGATTACCACACAATTTTTTCCAGATAATAACGACTCAATCTCTGCATCCATTGCTTTAGATTCAGTTTCCATTTTTTTAGACGCTACCTTCTTTCCAGCGGTTGCATCTAAAAAGTATCTGGCTAGTTCCTGCGAGATCGGGAATAAATAACCCATGTTTCCTGAACCATTTTTATCAAATGGACTGTATTTTTCCGGCAATAACAGTTTAATATCTTCCCAATAGTCTTTCGGTGCAATGGAATGACTTAATGCATAGAAATTCACATCTACGCGCCATCCTTCTTTTGCCCCATTTTCATCTGACAATTCTATTGTATATGCATCCGTTTTCGCTGTACTTACAGCGACTACATGCTGCTTATATCCATGAAAAATCACATCACCTTTCTTCACTTCTTTTAAGCGTGACCAGTGATGATTTTCTGTTCCATCTTTAGCTTGTTTTAGCGCCTGAAGATATTCTCCTTTACTTTCTTCACCAAAACTCTGATTCTGAAATACATAAAAATACTGTGGAGTACCTACATTGCTAACTACTGAATATCCATATGGCACCGAACTGCCACTTTTAATAACCAATCCCTGCTGCTCCATGAATGTAAGTTCTGCATGTACGTTGGCTTGCTGTTTACCAATTTCATACATGATATCCGTCAATTCTCTTGCAGTCACCGGACGATTATATGCACGTTGTAAAATCGTAATTGCTTCTCGACGTGTTTTTAGAGCAATTCCTTTTTTATCATAGAAATGGTCAAAAACATTTCCCCCAGTTTCTATCACAGAAAATAAATATGCAGAAAGCTGCGAATTAACCTTACTTGGTCCCTGTACAGTTTTTAATCCATTCTCAATAAGTTTACTGCGTCCCATCAACGGATTATCATATTTGTCCAATAAATGTAAGCGCATATAACGACCATAATTTTCGTAACTACTACCATCTAAAACGAATTCCGAATCATCAATAGTAGCTTCCGGCAATTCAACTTCCATTGCTTCACATTTATATCTAATCGCACTCATCGGAGCGCCAACATATATGTATACAATATCTCCTTTTTCAACATATGTACTCTGCTTCCAATCAATCGTATCTAACTTGTCAAATGCACCTTCGACATTATAAGCATTAATATTACAAGTAATAATCCATTCAGTCATGTGACGTCTCCTCTCTATACGCTTTTTACCAAAATACTCCTTTATGCGCAATACACTTCTTTTCAAAAGCGTATAATATCCCTAATATTAAATTATATCACATAACATCCGTTTTTTCATTCAGTTTTTTATGCAGATTGCCCAATCGCTGCTAGCTATTCTTTCAATAAAATATTTCTATTTTTATACTATTTTATGTCACCTGCTTTCTTGATTAACTTAATATCTGCGCCTGTAATCCCTCTCTTCCGATTATACCTACCTGCAAAATAACAAGCCTTACTACAAAATTTCAACTGTCGACCAAGCAACTCCTTCCCACAAACAATACACTTCTCTTGCTTCAATCCCGGCACGTAAAACAAATCATCCTGCGCCTCGTAATGCCAGTGCTGCCTACACCAAGCTGAACAATAATATTTGAATTTACTCCTTACATCAATTTTCTTCCCGCAATACCTGCAATTCTTTAACTTTTCCATCATGGTCACCTCCGATGGTATATATCACTCTAAATGCTGCAAATTACAAGTAAAAAATAACGCTGTACAAGACTTTTCTCATACAGCGCCAAACACCACCCGTTATTTACTTTTATTATTCTGTCTCACATTCAAATTCTGTTCCGTCATAAAAGCGGATTACCAATCGTCCCGATTCAAAAATCTTGATGTAATCCATAGCCATAATCATAAGCTCGCCATCAAGTTCTTTTATCTTTCCCTTCTTTGCAGCGGCCATAATCTGTTTTGTTTTATAGCGCAATAGCTCGTCTCCTTCTTTTAGATTTTTCTTCCAAAAATCCTTATATTCATCGTAGTTTCCGGCTATCTCATTCCAACTCATTATAAAGAGCTTAATTAAGGCTTCCTCCAACACATACCGATTGCTACATATTCTTGCACCACCGACCTTGTTAGTAGAAGCGCAGCGCCACTTTGCAACTCTCCTTCCATCCCGGTAGGTGTACTGTACTCTGGTATAAAGATGATTGCATTCACCGCAAATAACCTTACAACTAAGCGGTTTTGTTTCTGTTAACTGCGCATACGCATTGGTATGATGCTCTTCGCAATATTTTTCACGCCTTGCAATCTCCTGCTGCACTGCATTCCAAGTATCAATATCAATAATGGCTTCATGGTCATCCTGGATATGATACATCTGTAGCTTACCATCATTGACCACACGTTTCTTGGTTAGGAAATCTTGTGTGTAGCTTTTCTGCAAAATGGTATCGCCCATGTACTTCTCATTTCGAAGCATGCTGTCAATAGAAGTTGCCTGCCAATTATATTTTCCATCCCAATTCTTTACCTTTTCACTCCTAAATAACCTTGCAATTCTATCCGGCGTTTTTCCAGTAAGGTATTCTTGATAAATGCGTTTTACAATTTTCGCCTGCGCTTTATTCACTACAAGCTTGTCATCTTTATCGTAGTCATATCCTAAAAATCGCTTGGTGGAAATCTTATAAGTTCCCTGCTCAAATCGCCTACGAATTCCCCATGCGCTGTTTTCGGAAATGGAGCGTGACTCATCCTGGGCCAATGATGATAATATGGTCAAAAGCACCTCACCCTTAGCATCCATAGTATTAATATTCTCTTTCTCAAAAATAATTGCAATGCCCTTTTCCTTGAGCTCACGCACATAATTCAGGCAATCTAATGTGTTTCTTGCAAATCTGGAAATCGACTTTGTAATAATTAAGTCTATCCTTCCCGCCCTACAATCGTCAATCATACGCTTGAATTCTTCTCGCTTTTTGGTATTGGTACCAGATATACCTTCATCCGCATAAATATCCACCAAATCATATTCTGGATTTTTCTCTATCATCTCTGTATAATAACGGACTTGATTCTCATAACTTGATAACTGTTCTTCTTGATCGGTTGACACGCGGCAATATGCTGCAACCTTCTTTTTCTTCGCAATCTGTTGCCCGGACTCCGTTGTCATAGTCTGTTTTGCTGGTATAACAGTAATGTTTCGAGCCATCAACGACCACCTCCTCTACTACAGTTGGCTCTGTAAATATTCTGCCTGCAAGCTCACTATCTCGTACCCGAATCCCCTTACAGGCAGCTTTTCCTTGGTGAATATATGTAGCACATAACCACTCCACCTTCTTGTTGTAAACATATCTTCTTCTAAGAAACTTCCCACAATAGGGGCATATCAACTTATGGCTATTAGGATACCGTTTGGTATAATCCGTATTTCCCTTCTTAATGCCACGCTGCTTTCTGTTGTAGGCCATAAGCTCTTGCGCATGTTCCCAATCCTCCGGTGATATAATCGCTTCATGACTTTCAGTTACATAAAATTGTGTTACCTGGCCGTTATTTTTCACCGTATTGCGCATGTTTTCCGGGGTATAATATTTCTGTAAAAGACTGTCACCCTTGTATTTCTCATTAGTAAGCATTCCCCTTATGGTACTGGCATGCCATGCAGAGCCGGTAACGGTAGTAACACCTTCTTCATTCAGTGCTTTCGCAATACAATGGGTACCAATACCAGATAAGTACATATCAAATATCCTTCGAACAATGGCAGCTTCTGCTTCATTTATCACCAGATTCCCGTTCTCATCCTTGTCATAACCCATAAAGCGGGTTGTGTTAATCATAAGCTCGCCTCGTTCAAATTTCTTTCTGCAGGCCCACTTATTATTTTCACTCATACTTCTGCCTTCTTCCTGAGCAAAGGAAGCCAACACTGCAAGCATCATTTCTCCCTCCGAAGACATGGTGTAAATATTATTTTCTTCAAACAATACTCCAACGCCGATATCCTTAAATTCTCTTACAACTCGAAGGAGTGTCACCGTATTTCTTGCAAATCGTGATATGGATTTTGTGATAATCACATCTATCCTGCCAGCTTTAGCATCGTTTATCATCCGCTGAAATTCTGGTCTCTTTTCTGAAAATCCTGTAATTCCCTGGTCCGCGTACACGCCTACAAATTCATATTCCGGGTTTGATTTTATAAGCGACTCATACGTTGTAATTTGATTTTCCAGTGAATTTTCCTGGCTATCACTATCCGTTGACACCCTTGCATAAGCGCATACTTTTATTTTCGCTTGCTCCTTACACTCAGGTTCAATTTTCTTTATCTTCACCTAACCTCTTCCTTTCATACTTTGCTCTATGTTCAAGCTCCTGTGCTCTTGTACGAAATGCCGCGTTCCCTTCTAACTTAGAAAGTAAAACTTTGCGGCTGGATTTATATTTCTCCCCCGAAAAACCAATCCTTACAAGCCAAACCCGAAAATAATATCTCTCATTATCCGGCGCCGCCTTTGCTAGCTTCACCTTTTTTGTAATAAACGCTTCATTGCATATTGCGGATGCCAAATCCATATAGGCTCTAATCCATTCCGGTTCCTCCGTATACGGAAACCCCTCAAAATGAATTTTTCTCTCATCAAATCGAATGCCTTTTGTGGAGTCTTCGCCGCCTACCTTTTCCCATAAAAATAGGAACTCGCTTACACTCGTCGGCGGTTCCTCGTTCAACATTTCTATCAGTCTATGGGATATCTGAAATCCATTTAACGCGCCTACTGCTTTATTAATGAGTTCTTCTTTGGTCCATATAATTTGCACCAAATGTACCAAACTCTCTGCCGTATGCGCACCAATTGGAATATCAATTGACAAAATACTTCTGTCATCATCCCAACTATCATCAATGAGTTTCTGTGCCGCAAGCGCCTTGAGCACACCTACATTCTCCATAAAATCTTCTACCAGAAGGTTCCCTTCTCTATCAATTGTGAAGGTTCCATCAGTATACTGGAATGTAGGTGGCCCCTGGTAACGCATTTTTACTCCGGTTAAAGAATAAAGCACATCTACCAGTTCTCTCCTATTTTTTGTAAGTGTTAAAATCGTCATCGTGTGACCTCCTTCCATTTTGGTATGTGTATATATCACTCTACCAGGGAAGAAAGTCAACGATTACTTACATAATTATGAGATTTTCTTTAATACAACTTCTGTTGGAGCTTTCCCGCTTATCTCCTGCCTTTTTGCAATTTCCTTCTTATCTACTTCCTCATCAGGATCGGTCCAAAATCGGTCCTGAATATAGCAATCATGGCTGCAATACTTTCTACCTTTATTACCATACGAATAGAAAATACGCTTACAATATCTGCACTCGCACTTATAAGTTGCTTCTTTGCTATGCATAGACTTTTCCGGATGTTCTTTCCACCAAGCCCTGCGGCATGCATCTGAGCAAAAGATCTTTTTACCTGAATGTGCTGTTCGGATAATCTTACCACCGCAATGTTTGCATACTTCCGGATGTTTCTTATGCTCCTCAAAATTCACTTTTACTAAGTCGCTCTTCCCATCAAGTCCATGTGTTTTACAAAAGTAACGCACATTTTCTTTCGATGTTCCAACTACGACAGCAATCGATTTATATCCCAACCCTTTAAGGCGGAGACTTGTAATTTGTTTTGCAATTTCTGGTCTCATATCTAAAATCCTCCGTAATAATCAAAATATTCATAGTTTCTATCCTTTCAAAGCGCACTGAGTATTACACTTCCTGGCGCACTAATTGTCTCGTTTTTACTTTGTTTTCCTTGTTTTATCGTGCTTTGTCCTATTATTCGTGTTCATCGTAATACCCCTCTTTCAATTTCGCGAAAATCTGCGTGAAGGGGGCCATCGGTCTTCAGGGATAAAAGCTGTAGAGATTAACATCCCCCCTACCCTGGATAACCGTCTAACCATTTAACGTTTAGGTGTTTAATTCCCTATGCGATATAGCCACGTGCTTTGTAATCGAAACACTTGCTTCGCTTACTAATACAATAAATCCAGTTAAGCATATGCTCATCAAAAGGTTCATAACCCGAAAGCAACATAGCATGTTTGAACTGGTTATTGGTAAGATAAATCTTGGTGTCATGTTCCTGGATATGCTTGATACCATAACTTGTATGGCCATGAAGCACACCCTTTCTTGGCGTAACATTCTCTTTAATCCAATCCAAAATAACCTGTTGTTCTTCCTTACTTAAATCTGTTAACAACGCTTCATCCCCATCTGTCCAGGGAACACCATTTTTAATCACTGATTTCATCGTTTATTCCTCCTCCGTTTCTATCGTTTTCAACGTTACTTTTTTTGGTGACAATAATTCTTTACTGGTGACAGTACCTTTTTCTTTCATTTCACCAATTGTCACCACACTAATCCCTATGAATATAGGTAGTCACACTGTTCAGGTGACAATAGTGACACAAAAACCAACTGCTTTTTTATATACACGTTTTATAACTACTATTTACTTTCTTTTTCGGTAGAGCCAAGAAATAGAAAGTATTGTCACTTCTGTCACCACCTACCATTACCCCTGCAGAAACTATGGCATTTGTTTGGTGACAATAAATCGTGTACGCTGTCACTTGACTATCACAAAATGACATATACTGTCACTACGCTAGCAAAGGTTCTACATCATCGTATCCATATACTTTTCTGTAGTTTTCCTTTGCTTCATCGGAAAGAGTATAGGTTCTATAAAAGCTGCCTCCCTTTCCTCTTCGAACTACCATATCCTGATAGTTCATACCAACATGCTTTGAAAGATCATCGCGAAACTCTCTGGCTGTTTTTGAAAACCCATGATTATTATCCTTGCACCATTCCTGGTAAACTTTAAATACTTTACCCGTTGTACAAGCATCACTAATCTTTCCTGCTTGTCTTTCCACCATACAATCATCGAAAAATGCAATTACGGTATTGTTTTCCGCCTGATACTGCTTTCTGGAATCCTTCACACAATCCGGTTCTGAAAAAACATATCCATTTGCAATAACTCTCTTAAGAGCCATAACAGCTTTATAGATTATGCCTTCTCTCTCGGCATACATCTTGTCTAGCAGTTTCTTATCCTGCTTTTCCAACGGGATTACATTGTTGCATTCCACCTGCATGATACGGTTATAAACCCATTCTCCATCATCCCCTCCAAAGCGAGGCGTACGATTCATACAGAACCAGAACACACCACCGAATACAAACTCAAAACCATTCTTGCCCTTAAACTCTGCAAAAATGCTATCGCCTCCGGTACACTTCTTGAAAGTCTTAAGTTCATCTACCGTCATAAAGCTCATATCCGAACTTCCCGCCAGACGCTTTCCATAAATGTTACTGGTTCCAAATCTTGCCTCAATTTCACCAAGATCCATTGCAACATAATTCCCCTTTCCAAGAAGAAGCTCTGTTAGTGACTTAAGTTGTGACTTTCCAGTATCACCGGACCCCACCATAAAGAGCGCCTTTTTCATACGCCAGCCTTTCACATTCGAAATACAAACTCCCATAAACTGTAATAAGAGTTCCTGCGTCTCCTTGTTTCCACCAGTAAGTGTATTAAGAAAATCATCAAATACCGGTGTGGCTGCTGCGCTTCCTGTCCAATTGCATGGTAATTGAATGGTTGACAACACATCTGGACTGTGCGGAAGCATCTCCATTGTGTCTATGTCCAGAAATCCATTTGCGAAATTGATAAGATTCTCATTCGTATTCACATCATCACTAATTACAAAATTCAAATCTGTAATAAGCTGCTGGAACACTTCATTAACATCTCTCATATGAAGAAGTGATTCGTCATAATCCATGATGTATTTTTTAATGAGGCCTTTGATCATCTCATCTGCATAAGGCCTATAACAACCATCTTCATAAACATATCTTTGCACACCACTTCTTCCAGTATCTCTAACAGAAAGCATATATTGATTTTCTCTAAAATACTTAGCCAAAAGTGGACAACTCACATGTCGTCTTTCTTTTTCATCTTCCCAGATAAATGGTGGCATGGGAGGTTTTCCTGTATAGAACACACCATTACAAAGCTCAATTGCTTTCTTAATGGTAGTTTCTCTATAGTCATCACGTTCCCACTTGTCACGCATGATAGCACTGCTGCGATACAGCCTATCAATAACCTCCTCATCTCCGCCACTGTAAAAAGCAAGGAAATTACAAAGGGCCAAGTCCGCTTCTGATCCAGAACCATAATCACTTTTATCACCTTCCCCATAAAGCTTATTAAACTTCTCTGCGTTCTTGGCGTTTCTAGCGATATGTATGATATTCATATCTGAAAGATTCTTTGCTTCTTCCTCCTCTGCTGCCTGAAGCGCTTCCTTTGTAAAATTCTCTCGCTTCATATATTGCTCTAAGAAAGCAAGCACACCTTCTGTACATTCTTTTACTGGTACATCATTTGAAACATTACCTGTAAAGGTCATATACCTATTTGTAAATCCACCTATATAACACTCCAAACCGTTATAAGGATTTTTCATATAGTATATGGAAGAAAGCTTCCCGTTTTCTGTAGGAATAGCAGCGGCATCCACCTTAAATACAATATGCCTTCCTTCACCACTAGGAGATATCTCCATATAAGAAGGAACCAGTGAAAGTATTGCTTTTGGAAATGTATCATCCAAAACATGATCCATATCAATAACTGCATACCCTTCTGGGATTACAAAACCAACACCATCAAAACCTGCATTGACGCATTTTATGGCTTCTTCATAAGATACCCAAAGGCCGCCGTATTTCTTATCCGTACCGCATCTGTATTTCGTTTTCGCACTATACAAAACCTTTGTCTTTTTCCCCTTATTGAATTCGTATTTCCATACAACCCATATAGGCATATCCTTTAACGTCTGCATAAAGATCACCTCCTAAGAAGCGATCTTTAATGTCTTGATCGCCTCTGGCAGTACAAGCTTGCCATCCACACGATGAGTTACTCGATATCCAACCATTCCTTTGTCTGAATACACCTCCCCCATACGCTTTATCGATCTGTTGCTTCTATCACCAATCCAGTAATAAGAGAAATCACCAAACATAACAGGACACTTACCTGGCTCAACATCCGGCATGGCATCTGATACATAAACTTCTCTGCCATTCAGCTTCAAAGGTAATTCTTTTGTCATATCACCTTCCCAGATATTACGTCCCATAACAGATCTTTCCTTCTGAAGAATTCTAAGGGCATCTTCACTCATAACCCATACGCCCTTATTTCGATAACGCTGTCCAACACTGTAAAATAATTCGAGAGCATCATCCAAGCAAAGCTTAGAAGTCTCATGTCCAACTGGTGCATCTACAAGAACACCCGTAGGCTTATGAATACCATCACCAGAAATAAATGCTTCTTCCTCAAGTTCACCAATCTTATCACCGGCAGTATCTACAATGTATTTCTCGATATCAAAACCAGCATCTTCGAGCAATTCCTCTGTTACAAGAGTGATATATCCATTCTTATGGGCATCAATTACAACCTGGTAAAATTCCAAATCTGTATCAGGAAATTTTCCACCTTCTTCTACCCAATCTGCAGTTGGATTTTTAGATACTCCTGGAATTCTAAGCAGATGCTCTGTCTTGATTACATTTGAAAGTCGTCTCATAACTCCTTTACTCTCAAGCTTTGTTACCAACTTCTTTTCAAATTCATCCGGCACAAGATATCCGCCCTCCTTATCAGAACCAACCTTAAGTGAATCTGTTACTTCTGCATATCTAAGGTAGTTCATATAATCCTTTGGATACTGCTTTGCCTTGCGAATCATATCGCGCTTTACAGAATCGCCATTCACGATAGCTTCGAGAGCCGCCATTCTCTCTTCAATTGTCTTTTTCTTTTCCATAAAAAATCCCTCCTCTTTTATGCTGTTTTCTTAACAGCAATCTGGTCAATAAGTTTCATAACTTTGCGCTTTTCATCCGCATCAATTTCAAATCTTAATTTCTTACTTAGCGTTACATCTGTAATTCCAAACTCTGCAGCTATCTCCCAGAGTTTCACTTTATGCAACTTTGCATAAGCTCTGATATCTTCATTCGCCATATTTATCCTCCCTTCTGAAACAATTTCTATTATTTTGCTTTTTGCTATTGTTTCTAGATATAGAATACTATATAATCTTACCAACAACAAATTTTAGTTGGTAAGCCTCTTGGTAAGAAAGCGCAAAAGGAGATCCATTATTATGAGTATTTCAGATTACTTTACATGTACAGAAATTGGTGGTTTAACAGAAGTTACCTACCATAATATTTACTTTAAAAACTATTACTTCAAGGAATTAGATGGTAAAAAGTATATCCTACCGTCTATAGATATTGATGCAATCACTATTAACCGTCCTACTGCACTAAGTGCAAAAGATACATTTTTTTCATTATTGAAGCTTTACAACGAAATCTGCAGTTTAAGCTCCGAGGATGCTGACAATGCTATTCTCCGTTGGTGTAATAGCAATGCCCATCCTTATAACATAGACCGCTTATATGATTTACTTGTTCCAATGGATGGTTCCGTAGGAACGTTTGATGAGAATACAATGAAGCTTTGTTCTTTTCCAGTTTTGAAATTTAAAAAGGACCTAATTAAATTAGTCCGCCATTTCAATTTCTCATATGCACTTGAACATTTAGGAAAGAACTCTAGGATTGCTTTTGAACTTTATAAAGAATATCCAGAATGGAAAGAATACAATTATTTTGAACCATATAAGAAGATGGCCCGCAAAGACGCCGGTAATGACGAAAAATCTCTCTTGCGTGCATTTTATAGATATGTGGCTTCCGATTATGAATCTTTAATTCATCTACTGGTAAAAGACTTCAAACCTCAAACTCTTCAAATCAAACTCAATAGAGAAACCATGCAGCCACACCACACGTTATTAGTAGACTCTGTATTTGATATTGGCTGGTTTGTATTTTCGAAGTTTATCACCGAGGATGCTTTATTCATTGATTTTAAGGACTCTGAATATTTTGATGATTTCGAACCTACCGAAGACAATGATTACGCCATAAAAAAATTAACCCGTTGCTTACACTGCGGCGATTATATTCCTAGGTCACATAACCGGAAGTATTGCAACAAGGACGAATGTCAAGCTGCACGAAAACGCAAAAAATCCAGCGATTATACCAAGCGTAAAAACGAAGAAGGCCGCTAGTACTGCGCTAGTGACCTTCATTGTTTTAGTTACGTATTTTTCTATTATACCGGCAAGTTGGGTAATTACTGCATCCCATGAAGCGTCCGTACGGCCCACTCCTCTCGCGAAGTCTTCCCCCGCACTCCGGACATACATTCGGATCATACTTGCTCCTCAATTTTGCTGTTTGCTCTTCAGCTCTTTGTTTAACAGCCGGATTATTTGTAGAACATTCCTTGCAAGTTCCTAAATTAATGTGCCCTGCTCCGCCATAAGTGTTAAACTCACTTTCCATCGCAATCTTTCCACAAAATTCACATTTAATCCAGCGGTTTCCTGCTGCATCTCTAACTTGCGTTTCCTGCTGTGAAAAATTTGATTCCATATTACGCTTAAAATCTTCTTCTCTCTGATGCTTCTCCTCCTGCTGCCGCTCAGCCTCTTTTCTTCTTTTTTCTTCAAATTCCTTCTGACGCTTTTCTGCTTCTTCTCGTTGCTGTTGAAGTCGTTTCGCCGCTTCCTCACGTTGACGTTGCTGTTCCTGCCTATGGCGTTCCTCTTCCTCCTGCATTCTTCTAATATACTCTGCTCTTAATCGCTCTTGCTCAGCTCTACGTTCTTTCTCAATCTGCTGTTCAATATAAAAATTAGCCTTAGCTGCAGATAATAATTGTTCCAATGTATTGCCTGCATATATTATTTCATTATGAGCTATCGAGAAATCGCGCAATTCCCCTTCAGCAAAAACGCTCTCCTTCCAGAGTCCATCCAGGTCCTTTTCATAAAATACTGCCTTCAAACAAGCCTTATCATACTCTGCTTCTTGAATTGACAACAACAAGCAAAAATTCTGCCTATCCTGTAGTTTCATAAGCGCTTCCGGATATTGGCCATCGGTACCACCATTTGACTCATCCACGATGTATACAACTTTTATTCCTGATAAATTGCCATCCAATACATCCAGCTTATCATCAAGCACATTTGCACGTGTTCTCCAATAACGAATAGCAAATTTCTTTTCCAATGATAAGAATGTAAATTCCGGTTTTCTTTTAGTATCTTCTACTGTATCTATCGGAACCCTTGATTCAATATCATTCGCTTTAAGCTTATCGTCCAGCCAGCATTTTAATACAATCTTGGAATCAACTGAGGTTTTACCCTCTGTTGGCATATTGCATTCATATGTACCAGTTCCCGGTTTTTCCCTAAAATGCTGCTCTCTTAAATTTTTATCACCAGCCACGAGAATCAGGTTGGTTCCACATCCACATGGACAAAACAGTTCATTGTTCTGGCTCTTAGCTCTTAATTCTTTTAATTTTTCCGGAATATTTATCTGCTGGCCATTGATAACCGTATAGATAGTTTCAATTCCAATATATTTACCATTGCAGAGTGCTACTGTTCTCTGTGCCATACGGATATCACCACCTTTCTCATGTTTAATCTTTTAGTATATTTTCTGCAACATCATACCCTTTCTTTGAGAGCTGATATATTTCACCACTATTCCCAACCACTATAATTAAAGCATTATGAGCGAGTTCATCTACTGCCGCCTTCCAGATACTTAATCCCTTACCTATTTTGTCAGAATTCATTACAATACCATTGGTTTGAATTTCTGTACCTTCAAGAGAAGATATTACTAAGATTTGACCTGCCGGATCATTAATAGCTTCTTCAAGTAATTTCTTTGCCTCATCAGATAATTTAGGAATTACTATTTTATTCTCATCATCACGAAACATTGCATCAATATCAGCATCCGAAATTGGTTCCCATGTCATTCGTGTTTGCTCAACCTTTTCCAATATCACTGTTTGTAAATTGTCAATTTGCTTTTGTATTTCTATAAAACCCGATTCATCTCCAGCAATTTTAATGGCTTTTTCTGCTTGATCGGCTCTTACCCAGCCAGATCTTGGCGCATCATTAATTATCTTTGGAATAGCCATTGCAATTTTATACTTAAGCTCATTTTCATCGGAATAAAAATCTACAAGTCTTCCAGCATTCTTTACATCATTGCGGAATCTTTCAACATTTTCTCGCTCCTCATCCGTTTTGCCCACTTTTGAAGCAACTAAATTTCCAATATCACTAACTAAAAAAGCAATAATGGGAATATTATTGGCTACAGCATATTTATATTCCTTTTCCGTATAACTAATATTTTCCGTCGGATCAATGGAGCCATACTTACCCGCAACAATTAAAAGATAATAATCACTCATATTTATCATTTTTTTAATATATTCCCATTGACTCAATGAACTTGCTGGAAATTGTTCCATGCCTACAGGAATACAATTCATATCAAGCAAACAACTTATCGCAGCCTGACGCTCCGATTTTAAATCTTCATATGTTGAACTTACAAAGACTTGGTACTTCTTTTCCAAAGAAACACCTCCTTTTTATTTCTTGTCACATCCATATGGTGCTGGGTCTTCAGCAACCATAGAAAGCATACCTTCACCCGCATAATCATAATTAACGATTTTAGACACTCCATCAAGATATGCAAGGATATGCGTATTCATAATCTCGCTTCCAGCGTACATCTTATACTCAACACCACTGGCCACAGCCATTTCGTGGGCGGCTGCCGCCTTTGCTTTAACAACAGCATCATCTATCTTATTGTCACCCTTAACTTCAATAAGCTGGTAAGAACCATCATCCAACTTCGCCAAGAAGTCAGGATAGTAATGTCTTACACGGCCTGATTCCGGATCATAATACTGCACCGACAAATCACCCTGATTTGCTGTAAACATACCTGTGAAGTAGATTTCTTTAATTTTCTTATTAGTAATATACTGCATGAAGCATTCCTTTTCTGGCAATGAATCGAAGCAATATGTGTCGGCATGAAAACTCTTAGCAATCTGCTCCGGTGTAAGACCACCATAGCAATTAGTAATAACCAAATCATCTTTTGCTGAGAATTCATAATAGCCTGCATCCTTTGGCTCACGCAGAAGCACCAATTCCTTGTCTTCTGTTTTTAGCTTAGTCTTCACTTCAAACAGAGCATGGAAAATAGCCGGTACAATTACATCATCCAAAATCTCATTATACTTATTGACAGCTTCAAGAATAACATCAATGCCATCTACTGCTTCACGCAGGATTTTAGCAGTTAAAACACATGAGATATTCAAATATCGAGCTACTTCGCCTACAAGAGAAAATTCACTAAACTTCTTCTGTTCCTTAATGAAATCGATATTCTTCTCCTTTACAGATGAATCACGTGCAATACTGTCCTTTTCGTACATAATACTCTCATATTTAGCATAATCGATTTCACTGATTTTGAAATCCACAGGCTCAAAATATGCCTTTTCATCCAATGTATACTCATGCCAAATTTTCTTGAGCAGGATTTTACGAGGTGGTGGAAGTACACGAACCTTATACTGAGATTTTTTCTTGGTATTTCCGGACTTGATATCTTTAATCTCCATATTAAAGTTCTTGTGCAGCTCATCATCCAAAGTATCATAGTTTTCTTTTGATAAAAATACAGTTGCTGTCAATCGCTCGTCTGTAATATTTCTCAAACAGCGCATTGTCGCCTGTAACACAAAAATCTTTGATTTAGGATTACGGAACATCGCCACGCCAAACAGAGACCTACAGTTCCAGCCTTCTTTACCTTTATCGACTAGAATAATAAACTGCTTGTCATTACCTTGACTACCACGTACATCAAGGTCATTGAAGTTACGGATATCTTCATTCTTTGTATATTTCGTATCACCAACATTAAGAAGGATTGAGCTGGCTGGAATCCCTAAATCAGCTAAAATCTTCTCAAGCGCAGGTCTTACTTCATTTGCTGCCTCTTCCACTCCGGAAGCATAGATAGCGAGCTTAGGGTTAAGGCCTTCGTATGTCTTACCGCCATATCTTTCCCAGAATGTAGTTACTGCTAAGCGCAAAAACTCTGTACTCTTTACGTTTTCAAACGCAATAGGGTCAGCATCCTTCAGGTATCCCTTCCAGATAGATTCCTTCAATCCGTAAGCATACACTACCTCAGGCAATATCTGCTTATTAACATAAGGAGTACCTGTATAGTTATAACAAGCAACAATTGAAGTTCTCTCGGCTAACATATTGATGGTAGCACGAAGGCTTGTCTTATCATTCTTCTGGGCACGAATCTGTTTTTCAAGGTCGGCACCAAACAGGTGATGTGCCTCATCTACATAAACACCGAGCTGTGGCAAACGACACAATTTCTTAAAACGTTGATTGTCCATAAGAGATGCATCGTCCCATGCGTCATCGAGCTCCGAATTATCGTCACCATAAATTGATGACAGAAGAGACCCTTGGCCGAATAAAACTTCGCCCGGCTTAGGTTCTTTTCTCTTCTTTTTCACGATGATTTTTTGCGTGTTTGAAATAATAATATTAAAGTCCGAGTCATCTATCGTATGAAGCGTAGTTCCCGTTTCCTCAAGGAAGTGGAACTTAATATTTGCATCCAATACACGTGCGTATTCAGGAGGAACCACCTTATTCTTATCGAATGTGATAATCTCTCTTAGAGACTGCAATACAGTCTTATCCGGTGCAAACACCAACGCATTATGACAGAAGCGTTTATCTCTTGGATACTTATTTGCAAGCAAAAACTCATAGAAAATACAAGTAGCCATAAGAATTGTTTTTCCAAGGCCCATTGTAAGAGCATAAATATAGTTCGGATATGCCTCTCTATATTTTTTCATCTGCTTGAAAAGTGTATCTGTAACCTGTTCTGTCTGATAATCAAAGAGACGCATCTGACCACCATTATTTACAGAATAATAGGATGCATCAGAGAATTTATCTCTACGATTTCTCCAATCATCAAACATCTCGTAAACCTGCGGATTGCCCATAAACTCCTTTATGAAGACATACATTTCCAGAGCCTCAAACTGAGGTGTACGAAGGAATGCATCCGGGTTTTCATTTCTATCGTTATATGCGAGAAATTTCTTTGTTAGGTCGTTATATCGAGAACGAATTTTACCACGGTTTGTATCGTAGTAATATTTCAATTGCTGATAAAACGCAAATTCCTCGGAATATTGCATTTGAGCCATTGCATTACACCTCCAATTCAAGAGATTCTGAAAGCAGGTCAGTTATCTTAATCTTAATGGTTCCGGCATTTTCAGGGATGTCATATACACCAACAACCATTTCTTTTTTATCTGGTACATCTGTTACTGCCGGCTGCATAACCACACCGTCGTAGTTCCAGTCAATCATAATGGATTCTACGAGCTGTCTCCAGTCTTCAACATATTCTTTTTGGAGAGACAGTTTCTGCATCAGGTTCATAGGGTAGAATGCACAAATTACGAGTTTTCCACCTTCACGAACTACTTCGGCCTCAGCTTCTCTCTTAAGCTGCAAATCAGCCTTGTCACGAAGGATATCCACAATCTGAATATCCAGTTTGTATTCAGAAAGCTCAGCTTCTAGAGATGCTTTCAAATCTGGTTCGTGACCCATACATACGATGGTGATTCTTTCTACTGGTTGAGTTGGATTCTCTTCCTTGCGCTTCTCATAAGTCTTATATGGAAGATTCGCTTTTAAAGATTCCAAATCAGCTTTTGTAGCGATACGATTCACTGGCATAATCTTAACCATACGACCATCAAGCTCACCATCCCATATATCACTTTGTGAAAATGGTTGTATTTCAAGAGCTTCAATCAACAAATTTTTAGCCTCTATCGGATTTCTGAAAAAATCATAGTTATTTACATTATATATTTCAAAGCTAGTATATTTTCCCTGCTCCTCTCCAATTTCTTCTGCTATAGAAATCAAACGTTTAGTAGTCGTTTGAATCGAACCCAAATTAATATCTGCACCAATAAATCTTCTGCCAAGTTTCATGGCCACAGCTTGAGTCGTTCCACTTCCCATAAAACAATCGAATACTAAATCCCCCGGATTAGAAGAAGCCTTTATTATTTTCTCTAACAATGCCTCCGGCTTTTGCGTTGGATAGCCCGTTCTAACACTTGCTGATGGTGCTTCAATAGATACGTCCAATACATCCTCAGGATATTTTCCTAATGGATTAAGCGTTTGGCTACCAAAATTTATGCCATTTCGCACATTATTGATTGCATGACTAAAGCGTTCTACCGTAGCTGCAGCATATTCTGTTCTAACCTCATCGGCATTGAAACAATAATCACTGGTACGAGAATACACAAATAAATTATCATGTCGTTTCGCCCAACAGCCTTTTGGTGTTCCTGCACCAGAATAATGCCAAATAACCTCATTGACAAACTTATCTGGCCCGAAAACTTCATCCATTATCATTCTTAAATGGTGTGCTTTGTGCCAATCACAATGCAAATATATGGTTCCAGTATCAGATAGCAACTCTCTCAAAATGATTAATCTTTCATACATAAACTGAAGATACTCGTCATTTGTCCAGATATCGCCATACTGTTTTTCTTCAAATGATGTACTATCCGTTTCAGCTTTTCCAACGCCCTTAACTTCAATCTTCTTCTTGTAGTCGGCTTTACTATCGAATGGCGGGTCGATGTAGATAAGGTCTATCTTCCCACGATACTCCTTCAGCAAGTGACTCATTACCTGCAGGTTGTCGCCCCAGAAAATCTTATTTATCCAATTGTCCTTCTCTTCACCATAACGCTCACGAAGCTGCGCTGGATAGTATTGCGTGGAACGGTATGGCCTCTTACCCGTCCATCTAAGTTCAGGAAAGCCCTTGATAGTGGGCCTCTGATTAAATTCAAATGTCATCTGTCCATCCATAATGTATATCCTCCAAAAATTTGGTTATTATTGATTTTGGCAGTAGAACCTAAAGTCGCAGTTCTTACATACCTTAATATCGCTTGAACACTTACGATAATCCTTCTTCATAATCTTCTGCACCGTTTCATCAAATGCCGCTATCGTTCCCTCAACAGCAGTCTTGGTATATGGATAGGTTATAGTAGGTACACCGTTTTCCTCGCCAGTATAATACAGGTGCATCTTACTAACTTTCTGTCCAGTACGCTCTTCAATCAAATGCGCATAGATATGAAGCTGTCTACGATACTGTTCCAAGCGTTCAGCCTGTTTAATCATATCAGGCTTCTTTTCTGATTTAAAATCTACAATCTCAACAGTACCATTTTCACCTTTTACAAGGTCAATCTTGCCTTCGATGATATAGTCAGGCTTTACAAGACTTACATCAACCTCAGCCTGCTGAATCAAAGACCAGTCACCATGCTGGCGGTCAACATAGCGAAGCACCTGCTTCAGAGCTGCTTCTCTCTGAGGCTCTGCAAGGTAGGTATGTTCTGTCTTAGAAATAGACGCATAATTCGCATCAAACCACTTTGTAACATTGTCAGCGGTTATAGTAGACTCCTCTTTTCTGAGAGCAGCTCTATGCACGTCTTCTATGGTTTCATGTACCAACATACCGAATATCATCGCACCGGCACGAACTGGCATAAATTCCAATTCTTTATAGAATTTATACTGAAGTGCGCAGGTTTCATATACGGTAATGTGAGATGTAAACGAGAATGTATCCTTTAAATTTACTGCCTTCACTTCTTTGAAACTGAAATCATTTATATTAAATGCCTCAGAATCAACGCTTTGCAGCTCCTCGTATAAATCTTTAAAATACAAACTCGGCGTTCTTTTATTCTCATCACAAGTCAACACCAGCAAATCCTGCGCTCTTGAGAACGCTGTGTAGTACAATCTCCAGAAATCAAAGAACTTCGTATATTCATAAGGCTCATACGCAGGCCTCTTGAAATACTTATCTTCAATATCCAAAATAAGGTCTCTCTGGTTCTTGCGTGGTACACCAGAAAGTGAATCTACAAATACAATCGGGAATTCCATTCCCTTTGACTGATGTATCGTCAGGAATGATACGCATCCGCTTGGTGCATATTCCGCATCATCTTCGTATTCGCTGATTCCGCCATCGTACAGCAATCTCATATAGAGATTAAAGAACTTTTCTGTGTTGCTGTTAATAGTCTTTCCATTCAAGACATCAATTCTATGTAAATATTCAAATTTACCGATTACCTGCGATAGCAATGCAAGGTTTCTAGCTGGCCTTACATCTACAACACCGGCGGTCATATCCGTGGAAAGTATCGTCTTAAACGGTTCATATTCAAACATCTGATACAGCAAACCGGAGTATGTGTAGTCGGTTGTGCCGGTAAGTCCAACATGAATCTTACCGTGATGACGCAACCACCTTACAAAATCACTATTTTCCGGCTTAGTCAGAAATTCATTAGCCGCCACAATACAGCTTCTGAAATATCTCACGTGTTCCGGCTGTAGGAATTTATATTCTTCCTGCTCAAGTCCCATAATATATTTCGGGAAAAGCAGCATCATACTTCCTAAAGCAATCTTTATCTCATCACGTTCAAAGAACATATCAGAACGTGGTGAATACACATTGATGTGATTCTTTTCTAAGAAGGCTGCTAATTTAGTAACCCTCTCGTGTTTTACTGAACTGAATAAAAACGCAATCTGATTATAATTCGTCAGTTTACCCGATTCCTTCAGTTTAGTGATAAATGCCAGTATCTTCTCATGCCACTCATCTTCATCTTCAACGCTGGCCAATTTTACAACAGCAGGGCTTTCAATCGCACTCTTCGCATGAGGTTCAATCCTCTTCTCATAGCGATACTTGTCCCAATGAAATTTGAACCTTGCTCCATCTGTCGTCGCCATCCACTCATTATAAAAATCGACAATATCACTATTGGAACGGTAATTTATAACCAACGGAATAATCTTGCATTTACGCTCCGGAAACTTCTCCGGAAATTCAAGTATATTTCTTATTGTCGCACCACGGAAACGATACAAACCTTGGTCATCATCTCCCACGACACAAATATTCTGTTTTTCGCCACCAAGAAGGAACACTATCTGCTCCTGAATAAAGTTCGTATCTTGGTATTCATCAATCATGATATATCGCAGCTTATTCTGTAATTCTTGCAGAATAGCCGGATTATCCTTCATTAGCCTATATGCTTCTGTCTGAATGGATGCAAAATCCATCAGATTATTCTCTTCTAAGATATCCTTGTAAACCTCTAATACACGCCCCAATGTCTGTATCTGAGGATTCCCATCTGCTTTCAGCTGAGCAGGTTCTACGAGCTCTTCGAGAAGATTATTTACATACACGCATATTTCTTGCGCCATTTTCCATGAGCCGCTAGGAAAAATAGTGTCAACATCTGGTATCGCTCTGAACTTGCTTATATTCTGAAACACCGTATAACTCTGGTCAAACGCATCCAAAGTACGATAATTTCTCTTGAGTCGTGTATACTCCAAATGTTCCTTGATAATCCTCAAGCACAGCGAGTGGAATGTTCCAATATACATATCATTGACATTAACAACAATTCCACGCTTAGAAAGTTCGTTTGTAATACGTGTTACAAGCTCCTTCGCAGCTTTCTCGGTAAATGTAGCCATCAATATCTGTTCAGGCTGAACACCGCATTCCTGAATCAGATAAATAGCTCTCTGTACCAGTGTAAAAGTCTTGCCTGTACCGGGGCCTGCTGTAATAAGCACTGGCCCATCCGAAGTGGATATAGCAAGTTTCTGTCCGTCATTAGCATTTCCAAAATCGAACATTAAACGACCTCCTCCTTTACTATAAGCATATATGTAGGCATAATTATTTCATTATCATCCTCTCATAAATGTAGTCCCAAAATCAAGACTTTATATACTTCCCGGACTTAATTCTTTTATCAACCGGTTTCTCCGCATCTTTCGGTATCGCCCACGAATGCCCAAATTTCATTACTCCCGGCACCATTCCCTCATTACAGATGGTCTGCACTCTTCTCACTGAAAGATTCCATTTTTCTGATGCTTCTTTGATTGTCATATACTCCATATTATTCACTCCATCGAATCATACAAAAGTAACCATTTTACCATACTAATATTATAAGCGTTGAAACGCCGAATATCAACAAAATTCTGCATAAATTTCGGCGTACAACCCACTACCTCACCGCGCACTCCTTCCAACAAAAAATACCTTTCAGCGAACAGTCCTCTAACCTCGCCAAAAGGTATTTATTTTTAACACCCTATTCTATTTTCTGGTTTCATGCACATAATTTTCAGCACTATTTTGTAGATATGTTTTCTTCAAAACACCCCTCAAACCCGCCTAAATTTGGCATTTCTTAGAGAGTAAACATACCGTCTCCACATGAACCGTCATCCCAAATTGATCCACCGGACATACCTTTCTAAGCTCATATCCCCTCTCACACAGATACTTCAGATCCCTTGCCAGCGTCGCACTGTCGCAACTTACATACACAATCCTTTCCGGGTTCATCTCGACCATGGTCTCCAGCAGAGTTTCATCACAGCCTTTTCTTGGCGGGTCTACAACGATGACATCTGCATAAACGCCATTTTTCTTATACTCTCTTGGCAGCACTTCTTCTGCTTTTCCCACAAAGAACTCTGTATTCTCCAGGCCATTAAGTTTCGCATTTTCTTTCGCATTCTCTATAGCTGTAGGAACAATTTCCACACCGCGGACAAATTTTGCTTTCTGTGCCAGGAACAGGGAGATTGTTCCGATCCCACAGTAGAGATCCCATACTGTCTCTTCCCCATGAAGATCTGCGTATTCCAGTGCCTTTGCATAAAGCTTCTGGGTCTGCATAGGATTTACCTGATAGAAAGACAGAGGAGAAATCTGATAGGAAATATCTCCGATCCTGTCTGTGATATATTCCTGACCCCAGAGCAAACGGATTTCCTCACCAAGGATTACATTACTGTGTTTCTTATTTACATTGATGGTGATGCTTGTCATTCCCGGAATCTCACACAGAGATTTTACAAGCTGTTCCTCTTTCGGAATCTTATTTCCGTTCAGGATCAGACAGACCATCACTTCTTTTGTGAAGTATCCGTAACGGATCAGGACATGGCGCACCAGCCCTTTGCCTGTTGCTTCATTATATGGTTCAATCCCGTATTTCTCCATATGTGCGATCACACGGTCCAGAACTTCTTTATTCTCAGGTACACCAAGTGCACAGTCACGGTTCTCGATAATGTTGTGGGTTCTTCCTGCATAGAAACCTGTAACGATTTTTCCCTCTTTATTTCTGCCTACAGGAAACTGTGCCTTATTTCTGTAATGAAAAAGTTCATCCATGCCAATGATCGGCTCCATGGGGATATCTGTAAAGCCGCCGATACGTTCCAGATGTCCCTTCACCTTATTTGTCTTAAATACAAGCTGCTGGTCATAGGAAAGTGCCTGAAGCTGGCATCCGCCACACTGACGGGCAAATTCGCACTTGGGCTCAACTCTGTACGGAGATGGCTTCAGCACTTCCATAAGACGTCCGTAACCATAATTTTTCTTTGCCTTGATAATTTTGGCTGTTACTGTATCTCCGATTACTGCGTCCTTGACAAAAACGGTGAAGCCATCGGCTTTTCCGATACCTTCACCGTCAATTCCGCAATCTTCTATCTCTAACGTAACAAGATCGTTCTTACGAAATTCCATAAAGATTACACCTCATCTGTTCTTCTTAAGTTGGATTCAAACAATTTATTATATCCAAGCCATTCTTTTTTGCTCTTGTTTGCTGCAAAAATCTCTGTGATGGTTTCCATTCTTGCATCTGTATTATCTGCAAGATTGAGGGCTACAGCCTCCACCAGCGCAGGTTTCTTCGGGGAACCGTATTCCAGTTCTCCATGGTGGGACAGGATACAATGGATCAGTTCATTCTTAAGCACCTCCGGAAATTCCGGTATCTGGCGTGCAAGATCATTGATCATCTGCGCTCCCATATAAATATGTCCCAGAAGCTGGCCTTCATCTGTATAATCATTTAACGGAAATGCAGATAATTCTTTTGTCTTTCCGATATCATGAAGAAGTGATGCTGTGATCAGTAAATCCCTGTTGATGACCGGGTACGCCTTTGACATATAATCGCAGAGTCTGGTCACCCCAAGAGTATGCTCCATCAGACCGCCGATAAATCCGTGATGTACTGTCTTCGCAGCAGAATGTCCTTCAAATGCTTTCACAAAAGCTTCATCTTCCACAAATAATTTCTTCAGAAGTGCAGACAGATAATGATTCTCCACACTGTCAATAAATGCTCTCAGCTGGCTGTACATATCATCTGTGCTGTTCTCACTTACAGGAAGATAATCTGCAGGGTCATATTCATCTTCGGCTGCTTTGCGCACACGCTTGATATTCAGCTGCATAGCCCCTGCAAAGCTGGTTACATCTCCTACAACATCAATATAATCCAGGGCATCGAAATCATCAATTCCCAGAGAATTCGGATCCCAGATCTTGCCATCCAGCACGCCTGTTTTGTCCTGTAAAATTATGTTCTCATATGGTTTTCCGTTCTTAGTCATTGCTGACTGCTTCTGCTTACACAGATATATTCCACTGATTCTGTCACCCTCATGTAATTCATTTAAATAACGCATAAACCTCTGCCTCTCTATCTCTCCATCCATTTGTCACGGTAGTAAAAATATTTTATCAAAAACATGTGAACTTTTTATGAATATCTCTCAGGAAAGCTCTGGAGCGCTTTTAATGCACCGGGAACTATTCTGAAAAATAATAAATAAAAAAGAGCAAATCCATAATTCTCTGGTTTGCTCTCAATCATGCGGAAGATGGGACTTGAACCCACACGAGCGCAATGCTCACAAGATCCTTAGTCTTGCTCGTCTGCCAGTTCCGACACTTCCGCATATCGCGTTTCCATTATAAGTTTTACTTATTGTTGCGACAATTGGTACTATACCAAAAATATTTCCAAGTGTCAAGGGATTTTTTTATTTTTTTTAATAATTTTAACTTTTTTCTTTTCATACCCTTCAAAATCATATATAATATGATATCAGGGTCAAAAAAATCAGAAGGTGTTGATGCCTTCTGATAAGATTTTTGCCCGCAAATTCGATTTATCAATTTTTTATCAGGAGATCAATATGAATCATAAAGCATATAAAGCGCTTGAATATTCCAAAATCATCCATATGCTCACAGACAAGGCATCCTCCTCCATGGGTAAGGATATCTGCCGTAAAACAGAACCCTCTACTGACATTGAGGAAATCCGCCATATGCAGACTCAGACCAGGGACGCTCTGACCAGACTTTTCCAAAAGGGAAATATTTCCTTTGGAAGTGTAAAGGACGTCCGCGGTTCTCTGAAACGTCTGGAAATCGGCAGTTCACTGGGAATCGGTGAACTTCTTGCCATCTGCAGCATGCTTGAAAATACCAACCGCGTCAAGGCCTATTCCAGAAGTGATCGCGGAGATTCCCTTCCGGATTCTCTGGATGGGATGTTCGATGCACTGGAGCCTCTTACTCCTCTCACTACAGAAATCCGCAGATGTATTCTTTCTGAAGATGAGATCAGTGATGATGCCAGCAGCACCCTGCGTCAGATTCGCAGAAATATGAAGATCACCGGAGAGAGAATCCATACCCAGCTGTCCTCTCTTGTAAACGGAAGCGCACGTAATTACCTTCAGGACGCAGTGATCACTATGCGAAACGGACGCTACTGTATTCCGGTCAAAGCAGAATACAAAGGACAGGTACCCGGTATGGTACATGATCAGTCCTCTACAGGTTCTACTCTTTTCATAGAGCCTATGGCTGTAGTTAAGCTGAACAATGATATCCGTGAACTGGAACTACAGGAGCAGAAGGAAATTGAGGTAATCCTGGCAGACTTAAGCCAGCAGACTGCAGCACAGACAGATTCCATCCTTGCAGATTTAAATATTATGGTACAGCTGGATGTTATTTTTGCAAGAGCAGCTCTTGCCATGGATATGAATGCCACAGAACCAATTTTCAATGACGAAGGGCGAATCCGCCTGAAACAGGCCCGCCATCCACTTATTGATAAGAAAAAAGCAGTTCCCATTGATATCCGTCTGGGGGAAGATTTCGACCTGCTGGTTGTTACTGGTCCTAATACCGGCGGTAAAACTGTATCCCTGAAAACCGTTGGGCTGCTGACCCTGATGGGACAGTCCGGTCTGCATATTCCAACCCTGGATCGTTCTGAACTGGCATTATTTGAAGAGGTTTACGCAGATATCGGTGACGAACAGAGTATTGAACAATCCTTAAGTACTTTCTCTTCCCACATGACCAATGTGGTTTCTTTTCTGCAGAAAGCCAATCGTCATTCCCTGGTATTGTTCGATGAGCTGGGTGCAGGTACTGACCCTACAGAGGGTGCAGCTCTTGCCATAGCCATTCTCTCCCATCTTCATGAGCAGGGCATCCGTACCATGGCCACTACACATTACAGTGAATTAAAAGTATACGCTCTCTCCACTTCAGGTGTAGAAAATGCCTGCTGTGAATTTGATGTAGAAACCCTTCGCCCTACCTACCGTCTGCTTATCGGTGTCCCGGGCAAAAGTAATGCATTTGCGATTTCCTCCAAGCTGGGACTTCCTGATTATATTATTGAGAAAGCCAAAGAGCAGATCAGTGAACAGGACGAATCCTTTGAGGATGTTCTCACCTCTCTGGAGAGCAGCCGCGTAACTATCGAGAACGAGCGCCGCCAGATTGAACAGTATAAAAAAGAAGTAGAAACACTCAAAGCCCAGATGGAAACCAAACAGGAAAAACTGGAAGATCAAAGAGACCGTATTATCCGTCAGGCAAATGAAGAAGCCCATGCAGTACTGCGGGAAGCCAAAGAATATGCTGACCAGACCATGAAAATGTTCCATAAATTCCAGAAAGACCATGTGGATCTGGCTGCTGTGGAAAAAGAGCGTCAGGATCTGCGCAAACGTATGAATAAAGCGGAAAAAGGCATGACCCAGAAAACTGCAGTCCAGAAGCCAAAGAAGGAACTGACTGCCAAAGATATCTCTCTGGGAGATGCAGTAAAGGTTCTGAGTATGAATCTGAAAGGTACGGTAAGCAGCCGTCCTGACAGTAAGGGCAATCTGTTTGTACAGATGGGAATTATCCGTTCCAAAGTAAAGCTTTCTGATCTGGAGCTGATCGATGAGGCAGAAATCACCACTCCAACCATGCAGCGTACAGGTACCGGCAAGATTCGTATGTCTAAATCTGCACATATATCCACAGAAATCAATCTTCTGGGAAAAACTGTAGATGAGGCAATCGCAGAGCTTGATAAATATCTGGATGACGCCTATATTGCTCATCTGAAATCTGTCCGCATTGTCCACGGTAAGGGAACCGGTGCCCTGAGAAAGGGTGTTCATAATTATCTGAAACGTCAGAAACATGTAGATTCCTTCCGTCTGGGTGAATTCGGCGAGGGTGATGCAGGTGTGACAATTGTAGAATTTAAAAAATAAATATATGAGGAGGTATTTTACATGGTTTCCAAGCAGAAAATCCTTATCGTGGATGATGATAACAATATCGCAGAGCTGATTGCCCTGTATCTCACCAAAGAATGCTTTGAGACAAAAATTGTAAATGACGGGGAAGAAGCCCTGAAGGAATTCAGGAAATTCCAGCCTGATCTGATCATACTGGATCTGATGCTCCCGGGAATTGACGGTTACCAGGTCTGCAGAGAAATCCGGCACAGCTCTGATGTTCCAATCATCATGCTTTCCGCCAAGGGAGAAACCTTTGACAAAGTTCTTGGACTGGAGCTTGGGGCAGATGACTATATTATCAAGCCCTTTGACTCCAAAGAGCTGGTTGCCAGAGTCCGTGCTGTGCTTCGCCGTTTCCAGGTAAAACAGCCAGCTCCTGTTTCCAATGAAAAATGTGTCCGCTATCCTGATTTGGTCATTAATCTGACCAACTACGCGGTCACCTATATGGGAAAACAAATCGACATGCCCCCTAAAGAACTGGAACTTTTGTATTTTCTGGCAGCTTCTCCTAATCAGGTTTTTACAAGAGAACAGCTGCTGGATCATATCTGGGGATATGAATATATCGGAGATACCCGTACAGTAGATGTACATATTAAGAGACTTCGGGAAAAAATCAAAGATAACCCTGCCTGGTCTATTGCCACTGTCTGGGGAATCGGCTACAAATTTGAGGTGAAAAATCAATGAAACAGCATCACCTCTCCACAAAATTTCTAAGATTCTATATTGGTATAGGAATCCTTGGATTTTTTCTGGTAACCCTGGTCGGCTCTTATCTGGTAGAAAAACACTATGAACATTTTCTTAGTTCCACCTTATACAAGGAAGGGTACAATATTGCCTCCAGCGATCAGGTCAAAGCAAGCATGGATTCTGAAAATATCAGCGATCTTCGGCCAGAGTTATCTGCAATCGCAACTTTTCAGGATGCAGTAGTATGGATCATCAACAGCCAGGGAGAATTAAACTACAGTACTGCAGAAGATATTGATCCTGCTCACCCCATTCCATTAGACAATTTTAATGGATCCATCTGGAATAACAACTATTATGAGGTAGGAGATTTCCAGGGATATTTTCCCACCAGTCATCTAAGCATAGTTGTACCTGTCTCCTCCGATAAAAATATCCTTGGATACATTGCCCTGCACTACGATATGGCGAATCTATATCAAAACCGCAGTGATATTCTGATGATCATGCAGATCATCTTTCTACTCTGCTATATAGCTACCAGCGGACTACTGTGGGTCTATAGCCATTACATCCGCAAGCCTCTTACCCAGATTATGAAGGGGGCATCCGAATATGCAAGTGGAAATCTGGAATACCAAATCCAGGTTAACTCAGATGACGAATTGGGTTACCTGGCCCGAACCCTGAACTATATGTCCGATAAGCTGAACAAAAACGGAGAGTATCAGCGTAAATTCATTGCCAATGTGTCCCATGATTTCCGTTCTCCACTTACCTCTATCAAGGGATATGTCAATGCGATCCTGGATGGTACAATCCCCTATGAGATGCAGGAACGTTATCTAAAGATCATTGCCTTTGAATCCGAACGTCTGGAAAAGCTTACCCGCAGCCTGCTCACTTTAAATGAACTGGATATGAAAAAACGAATGATGCATATCCACCGTTTTGATATCAACGATACCATCCAAAACACGGCTGCTACCTTTGAGGGAACCTGCGCCGGACGTCAGATCCGTCTGGAACTGCTGCTTTCAGGCAGGGAACTTTATGTCAGGGCTGATATGGAACAGATCCAGCAGGTACTGTACAATCTGTTAGACAATGCCATTAAATTCAGTAATGACTGCTCCTCTATCCAGATTGAAACTACGGTAAAAAACGGCCGGGTATTTGTATCTGTCAAAGACCACGGTTCCGGAATTTCCAAAGATAATATTTCAAAAATCTGGGATCGTTTCTACAAAATTGATGCCTCCCGGGGAAAAGACCGCAAAGGCACAGGTTTGGGACTCTCCATTGTCAAAGAGATCATCAATGCTCATAATCAGAATATTGATGTAATCAGCACTGAGGGCGTAGGAACAGAATTTATCTTTACATTGGAGAAAGCTAAATAAGCTGCTCCCTTATCAATTCTTCTACACCAAAATACCGCAATAAAGGCAACAAAGCTGTCTTTATTACGGTATTTTTGACTTTCAGCCAAATGGCGTCCTTATTATGCTGTCTTCATTTACAAGATAAATTCCTCTCGGTGTGACCCTTATTTCCGGAATTACAGGTAAAGCCATAAAGGACAGTGTAATAAACGGATCAAATCCTTCTTTTACTCCCATCTCATGGGCTTTCGGAATCATTCTGGCAAGGGCTTCATTTACCCTCTCGTATCCAGCATCACTTATCAGTCCCATGACCGGAAGCGGCAAAGTTCCATAAATCTCCCCATTACATACCAAAGTATATCCTCCCTGAGTACGTATCATTTCTTTTACGGCAAGAGCCATATCATGGTCATTGTCTCCTACTACAATAATATTATGGGAATCATGGGAAACGCTGGAAGCAATCGCTCCACCACAGATTCCGTAGCCTTTTACGATTCCTACCCCCATCTTTCCCGTATTCTTATGCCTCTCGATCACTGCAATTTTTTGATACTCCCTATCCGGAGCAAAATATTTTCCACCATTTTCTTCCACCCATGGAACCTCTTCCAGAACGGCCTTTGTCACTATCTGTTTCTCCTGCATCTGAATCACTCGTGCCTTTGTCCCCGGATGTTTCAATTTCAGACGTTCTTCACTGAAACCAGATACATGGACTGTATTTTTCAGGTAAGGCGGACATATCTTTAATTCCGTTTTTTCTTCTTTGATGATCCTCTTTCCACAATGATATACGTCTACAACATTTAAATCTATCACATTATCCAAAATCACAAAATCCGCCTGTCTTCCAGGAGCGATCATCCCAAGATGGCACAGGCCATAACATCTAGCCGCCTGAATCGTTGCCATCTGAAGAGCTTTCTCCACCGGCAGTCCAAGCTGTACTGCACGTTTTACATTGTAATTAATGTGTCCTTCTCTGCGTATTTCCTCAATATGCTTATCATCTGTACAGAAACAGAAACTGGTAGTATCTGTATGATGCTCCACAATTCCCGACACAATTGCATCCAGATTTCTTGCCGCACTGCCTTCACGAATCAACACATACATCCCGTTTCTTGCTTCAGACATTGCATACTCATAGTCCACACACTCATGATCTGTATCAATCCCTCCAAGTACATATGCTGACAGATCACCAGGTGCCAGAAACGGTGCATGACCATCCTTCACTCTGTCCTGAAACAGCTGGAGCTTTTCATGCATGGCAACACTTCCATTAATCACAGAAGGCGCATCCATCACTTCACCAAGTCCCAGAATCCTTGGATGTTCCAGATATCCCTTCATCTTTCCTGCTGTAAGAATACACCCATTATCATCCACATGAGTTGCCGGAACACAGGAAGGCATCATCACATATACATTTGCCGGCACATTATCCGTCTGATCCAGAATATAATCAATCCCATCTGTACCGGACACATTGGCAGACTCATGAGGATCTACAATAAATGTTGTAGTTCCACACTGTGCAGCCTGCCGCACCAGTTCACCTGGTGTTACCAAGGTAGATTCCAAATGCAGATGACTATCAATAAAGCCCGGACAGATCACCTTTCCTTCCAGATCAATCTCCCTCTCCCCCTTATAGGTACCAACACCGATCACGATCCCATCCGCAACAGCCACATCCCTATCAATAAACTCTCCTGTCCCTGAGCTGAATACCCGTCCATTCTTAAACACCAGCTCAGCCTTCTCAATTCCTCTTGCCATCTGAGAATATCTGCGGTACATCTCAAGCTCCATAAAAAACCTCCTTTCGCTCCCTTGAAAGCCTCCTGTTCCACACATTCATTACTACAGCAAAGTTTCCAATATCTTATCATATTTGTTTATTTTTTTCAGACTTTTTATTATCTTAATTATTTTTTTCTATACATTTCATTATATATTATCATCTGTATTTTTAATTTGCAACCTGTTTTTTTTTATCAAAGCAACCTTACGCCAACTTTTATCGGCTTTACAAAAAAAGGCTGCCGGATCTCTCCTGCAGCCTTTTCATATAACTTACATCTCTATATTTACATCATATAATCTTTGATCACATCATGATCTCTGAGTACTTTCTCTACCACAGTTCCCTTAACAGCTTTCAGAAGCGGTTTCTTCAGCATATCCAGTGGTCCCGGAAGTTCAATTTCCAGTGGAGATTTGCCATCCATCAGCTTCACACTGCTGTCCAGTAATTCTCTGATATCGTAAACACTGCCCCAGACTTCCGGCACACCTCTGTCAACACCCAGAAGTCCATATACAGCCTCCATAGCAGTTCTTACGGAATATTCAGTAGTAAATACAGTATCTCTTGGTGTATCGGCAAACTGTCCCAGGAATGCGAAGTTTACGCAGCCATCCGGGATAACATCAGGTCTGTCACCCTTTGTTCTTGGCATAAAGAATGATGTAATATAAGGCATCATAGTCGGTACACAAACTGCACTGTTCTCAGCCATGTCTTCAATCTGGTCAACCGGAACGCCAAGATGATACAGCCACTCTTCTGTGATTTCCTTACCTGTACACTCTTTCATAGGCTTCTTGATATAATCACCAGGTACATCTGTAAACAGACCATATACCCATACACAAACCTTGTCTTTGTCCTGATCCTTGAACTGTCCCTGTCTGTTGATCGTCCAGCTTAATAACCAGCTGGAATCCTGACAGCTTACAATACCACCTGTAACAACCTTGCCTGTTCTCGGATCACGTTTGCAGATATCTGTAATATAAGGAATAATCTTATCATCCAAAGTGGTAACTGTTGCTGACTCCCAGTTTGTCTTAGCAATATCAGAACAGAATTTTTCAGGATGTCCGAAGGACGGATCCTGTTTTGCAATATTTTTCCACAGGCTCCAGCATCCGCTTGTACGAACTTCTGCATCTCCGTTCGGTGCATGATTCTGATCGCCATAGATGGTTCCCTCTGTACAGCTTCCGTTTGTTACAAATACAAGGTCATTCTCTGTAAGAACAATTCCCTTCTCAATACCATTTACCTTGCACTCGATTGCTTTTGCAATCTTCTTATTGCCTTCAAACTCAAAGAGTACATTTGTAACCTCTGTATTGAACTGGAATTCAACGCCTGCTTCTTCCAGATATTTCTGCATTGGCAGGATCAGGGATTCATACTGATTGTATTTCGTAAATTTCAGGGCACTGAAATCCGGAAGTCCGGAAATATGATGGATAAATCTCTGAAAGTATAATTTCATTTCCAGTGCACTATGCCAGTTTTCAAATGCAAACATGGTTCTCCAGTATAACCAGAATGTGGAATCAAATACCTCCTCATCAAATACATCTTCAATTGTCTTATCATAAAGATCTTCATCCTTTGTCATGAACAGCTTCATGATCTCCATGCAGCCCTTCTGGCTCAGATTGAATTTACCGTCTGTATGAGCATCCTTTCCTCTATCCTTGGTTGCACGGCAAAGAGAATAGTTGGGGTCTTCCTTATTCAGCCAGTAGTATTCATCAAGTACAGATACACCCGGTGTTTCAATGGACGGAATACTTCTGAAAAGATCCCATAAGCATTCGAAATGGTTTTCCATCTCACGTCCGCCGCGCATTACATATCCACGGCTTGGATCAAAGATACCGTCACATGCACCGCCTGCAATATCCATCGCTTCCAGAATATGGATATTCTTTCCAGGCATCTGTCCGTCACGTACAAGGAAACAGGCTGCTGCAAGAGAAGCCAGTCCGCTTCCTACGATATAAGCATGTTTGTCATCTACGCCTTCCGGTTTTCTCGGACGTGCAAATGCTTCATAGTTACCGTTTGTATAATAGATTCCCTTGCTGTTTTTCTCATATTTTCCACGTTCTGTATTGCGATATTCACTTGTATTATGAAGTGCGTCATACTCTTCTTTTTTCTTTGTCTCAGCTGTTTTGTATTTCTTTCCTGCTGCCAATGCTGCAACACCTGCTCCTACTGCCAGCGCAGATACCATACCTAAGCCCTTATTTTTACCCATATGTTTGTCCACCTTTCTTATCAGCAGTCTCTCTGACTTTATTTTATCCATCGTCACTGCATTTTATCCATTGTCAGTTACCTTACATTACATGATCCTCTTTGCATCTGAACATTGTATTCTGTGTAATATATTTCTTTTTTGTTTATGGCCGTATCATAGCAGTCCACATTTCTCTTTTCAATTTACAAAACCCGGTCAATGATAAAAAACTTATCATCTGCCGGGTTTTGATAAAATCTTATTCACATTGCAAAATTCTCAATTGAAGTAGTAATAGTTCCATGTAGGGTAAGGCTGATTTTTCCAACCAGTTCATTAATATCTTCCTTCATTCCATCCTGAATCCATTCAAGCATAATTCCTACAAAACCATATTTATAAAAATTCGCAATAAACTGCTTATCCTCCTGGGTTACATTTTTTCCCTTACATTTCTCTTCCACTACTCCTGCAATCAGGTGATAGGTCAGCTTGTAGAGATAATTTTCCATTTTTTCTCTGCTGACACATCGATACACATTCATAATAAAAGGTTTATTCTCCAGAACAGCCTCAAATACCTGGGTCAGCCCCTCTGTCCAGGAATCATAGGTTTTCTTACCCTGCAATGCCTTGGTTCCATCCTCCACACAGCACCATTCCACCAGATCATAGATATCTTTGAAGTGATAATAAAAGGCCATCCTGCTGATCCCGCAATCCGTAGTAATATCTGTAATTGTAATCTTATCCAAAGGCTTTCGCAAAAGCAAACGCTTCAGGGAATCCTCCAGAGCAATCTTCGTGGTGTTCGACATAGATCTGCCTCCATATTATTTATAAAATTTTTATATTGTATCAGTAAATCATAATTTAAGTCTAACGAAAGAGAAGGATATGGTCAACGAAAATTTTTATAAAATCTATAAACATATTTTTATTATGATGTCTTATTGACAGCATACCCTGTGTTTGCTACACTGACTTTGTATTTTCGCATCAAGAAGAGGAGAATTTATGAGTATATTAAATGTAGAACACCTGACTCACGGCTTTGGTGACCGTGCGATTTTTAATGATGTGTCCTTTCGTCTGCTGAAAGGTGAGCATGTGGGGCTTATCGGAGCCAACGGCGAGGGAAAATCTACCTTTATGAATATTATTACCGGCAAATTAATACCGGACGAAGGCAAAGTGGAATGGGCCAAAAATGTCCGGGTTGGATATCTGGATCAGCACACCGTACTGACTCCCGGAATGACTATTCGCCAGGTACTGGCCTCTGCCTTTGATTTTCTGTACGATATGGAAAAACAGATGAATGAAATCTGTGAAAAAATGGGCGATGCTACTCCTGAAGAGCTGGAGCAGTATATGGAGGATCTGGGTACCCTCCAGGATCTGCTGACCATGCATGATTTCTATATGATTGATGCCAAAGTTGAGGAAGTAGGCCGGGCACTGGGACTGACAGAAATCGGTCTGGACCGTGATGTAACAGAATTATCCGGCGGGCAGCGTACCAAGATCCTGCTGGGCAAACTTCTGCTGGAGAAACCGGATATTCTTCTCCTGGATGAGCCCACCAACTATCTGGATGCAGAGCATATTGAATGGCTGAAACGTTATCTGAATGATTACGAAAATGCCTTTATCCTGATCAGCCACGATATTCCATTTCTGAACAGTGTGATCAATCTGGTCTATCATATGGATAATCAGGAATTGAACCGCTATGTAGGCGATTATGATAAATTTCAGGAAGTGTATGCTATGAAAAAATCCCAGCTAGAGGCCGCCTACAACCGACAGCAGAAGGAAATTGCAGACCTGAAGGATTTTGTAGCCAGAAACAAGGCCCGTGTTGCCACCCGTAATATGGCAATGTCCCGTCAGAAAAAGCTGGACAAAATGGATATGATCGAACTGGCTGCAGAAAAACCAAAACCGGAATTCCATTTCAAGGAAGGCCGCACCACCAGCCGCATTATTTTTGAAGCAAGGGATCTTGTCATCGGATATGACGAGCCGCTGTCCAAACCTTTGAATCTGACCATGGAGCGCAAAGAAAAAGTAGCCCTGATCGGTGCCAACGGCATCGGTAAGACTACTCTGTTAAAAAGTATTCTGGGATTAATCCCGCCTCTGTCCGGCGAAGTAGAACAGGGGGATTACCTGGAAATCGGTTATTTCGAACAGGAAATGTCCGGTTCCGGAGATAACAGCTGCATTGATGAAATCTGGCAGGAATTTCCTTCCTACACCCAGTATGAGGTACGCTCTGCTCTGGCGAAATGTGGTCTCACCACTAAACATATTGAGAGCCGTATCATGGTTTTAAGCGGCGGCGAACAAGCCAAGGTAAGACTTTGCAAATTGTTAAACAGACCTACCAATGTACTTTTGCTGGACGAGCCAACCAACCATCTGGATGTGGCTGCCAAGGAAGAATTAAAGCGAGCCCTGAAGGAGTACAAGGGAAGTGTCCTGATGGTCTGCCATGAGCCGGAATTCTATGAAGGCCTGGCTACTCAGGTCTGGGATCTGTCTCAATGGACCACCAAGCTCTAAATAAATGTTAAGAGAGAATCCTGCTTGCAGGATTCTCCGCCTGCAGCGGGTCGCTTCAGCGACATAATTCCTCTCCGCCGCAGTGCGATCCTGCCCGGAGGGCTTTTTTATGTTATAGGAACATTACGGAGTAATTTCCTATAACATAAAAAAACTTCCATCAGGCAGTCCAGAATCTTTAACTCAATCCCACTCATAATTTCTCAGATGTCCGGCCAGATTCATATGGTCAAAATGATTCTGACGCAGTGCCTCATAAAGAACAATAGCTACAGAATTGCTCAGATTCAAAGAGCGTATATCTCCGATCATAGGAATCCGCACACAGGTATCCTGATGGTTCACAAGAATATCCTCCGGGATTCCTGCACTTTCTTTGCCAAACATAATATAACAGTCTTCCTCATAATTAACATCCACATAGGTCTGGGGAGCTTTTGTAGTGGCATAATAAATCTTTGCTCCCGGATTTTTCTGCAGAAAATCCTCATAATCCAGATAAGTAGTTACATCCAGGTCCTTCCAGTAATCCATTCCTGCACGCTTCAGCGCCTTCTCGCTCAGGGAGAAGCCCAGCGGCTCGATCAGATGAAGTCTGGTGCCTGTTGCCACACAGGTACGTCCAATATTTCCTGTATTTGCCGGAATCTCCGGCTCATGAAGTACAATATTTAACTTTGCCATTTTATTAGTCCTGTTCTTTTTATTTCTTTTGTTTCTTGCACACTTTATATAATTCGTCCTCTGCCGGTCGTTCCAGATATCTTGCATTCCCACCGCTGTACAGCAAACGATCATTTCCGGCATTGGTCTGTCCGATCACTGCTGCTTCATAGCCTGCATTATGAAGTTCCTGAACTAATGCCTCTCCGCCACAGATTCCAATAAGCACAGATCCATGTGAACACAATTTATATGGATTAAGATCAAATATTTCACAGACCTCTATAGTTTCCTGACGGACAGGTACCTTACGGAAATCCACAGTCAGTCCCACCTGGGAAGCCTCTGCCACTTTCCAGAGGGCACTTAAAAATCCCCCTTCGCCCATGGCATAGAGAGCACTTGCACCTGCCTGCACAGCCATCTGCCATATACTGCTGCCTTCTGCTTTTTCCTCCAGATGAAGATTACTCATATCTCTGCCTTCATGGTCTTTTTTACTGAATCCGTATTCCTGCTGCAACAACATACAGTCACAGACAAAGCCTGCTGAAAATCGCTCTGACAGTTTCTCTCTCTCCTGTTTTGCAATACGTGAAGTTCCTCCCAGCGCCACCGGACAGGCCACAACCAGTTCATCTCCCGGCTGCAGGCATCCGGTAACCTCTGCCTGTAATGCTTCCATTGCTTTTTGTCCCAGTCTCATTGTACTGCCCCTTAATAAACCAGAAGAGATAATACCATCGGCACTACCATCGCCAGCACCAGAATCACAGCAATGATCGCACAGATCACTTTACGTTTTTTTGGATTAAACATTCCCATTTCTGTCACCTCGTTTTAATAACAACTCTCAGAGTTGTCTCTGAAATTCAAGCGGATATTCGCAATCCACCTCGCTACTTGATTCGGTTAAAAATTTGTTCTGTAACATCCTCCACATAAGCATTGTTATCCAGAGGATCCTTGCGGTTATAGTCAAAATACAAAGCTCTGCCGTTTCCGAATACTTCCACATGGGCATTTTTCGGTACATGTGCCCGCTTTCTGTAGTCCCATACAAGCTTTTCATAGGGCTTCTGATCCCCGGCAAATCCCGGACGACTCTTCAGATTTTCTCTCAGATAAAGATCCAGTATCATCCGGTCAGCTACCTCTGCCCTGGAAATTCCCGGTACAGTCTCCAGATATTCCAGAAGAATTTCATACCGTCTCATTCTGGTATGAGAAACATCTCCATACCCTTTTTCCATATAAAAGATTCCAAGACCTTCATAAATAGAAAACGCATCCGGAAAAAAGCTCTCCGCATATTCCAGTGTTTTCTGGAATTGTCCACTATTATAATACACTTCCACCATATTTTCCACATTTTTCAATTTCAGAACATGATCATAATCCAGCCATTTTGTGGAAAGAACCTCATAGGGTTCCCGATTCTTATAGACAATGCCATATTCACGGCACATTTCCATCATGTGCGAGCCTTTCAGAACTTTCAAAAATCCCAACTGAAGCTGCTGTGGTTTCAGCGCATAAACATCATTAAAAGAATTACGGAAACTGTCATAGTCCTCATAGGGCAGTCCTGCGATCAAGTCCAGATGCTGATGGATATTTCCAAAGCTGTGGATACGGTCCACAATTCCTTTCAGCTTTTCAAAATCCATTGTTCTGTGTATCGCTTTAATTGTATCCGGATTTGTGGACTGTACTCCGATCTCCAGCTGGATCAGACCTGGGCGCATGGTTGACATTTCCTGCAGTTCCTCTTCTCTTAACAGATCTGCTGATATTTCAAAATGAAAGTTTGTTACCCCATTGTCATGATCATTAATATACTTCCAGATTGCCATCGCATGATCATGTTTACAGTTAAAGGTACGATCTACAAATTTCACCTGCGGAACCTTATGATCTATAAAAAACTGCAGTTCCTTTTTCACCATCTCTATATCCCTGAACCGCAGCTTCTTATCTACAGAAGACAAACAATAGCTGCAGGAAAAGGGACATCCTCTGCTGCTCTCATAATAAATAATCCTGTTCTTAAACTCTGACAGATCTTTGTAAATAAAGGGAATACTGCTGAGATCCATGATCTGACGCCATCCATTATGTATGATCTTCTCTCCGTCTCTGTAGCAGATTCCTGTTATATTTTCCAGTTTTTCCGGATTCTTCTTAACATAATATCCTGAAAGTTCCTGAAAAGTTTCTTCCCCTTCTCCTACCATAACTCCTGTAAATTCCGGATTCTCTGACAGAAATTTCTCCGCATCATAATAAACTTCCGGACCGCCGGCCCAGAAGTCGACGTCCGGAAGAATCTTTGCCAGATCTGCCATCAGTTCTTTTACAAAAGAAATATTCCAGATATAGCAGGACACACATACCACATCCGGATGCTCCAGATAAATATCACGCATGATATCATCTTTCTGCTGATTGATAGTATATTCTTTCAATATGATATGGTCTGTATATTCAGATGCATATGCCTGCAGATCATAGACTGCAAGATTGGAATGAATATATTTGGCATTGCATGCCGCTAGTAAAATCTTCATAAAGCTTTAGCCTTCCAGTGCATTCTTTAAGTCTTCTTTGGAAGTAAGACCTACAAAACGCTGCACTTCTGCCCCATTCTTAAACAGGATCAGTGTAGGGATGCTTACAACGCGAAACTGCTGTGCAAGTGCCATATTCTGATCTACGTCTACTTTTCCTACTGCGTATCCCTCTTCTGCCAGTTCTTCTACAATCGGACCCTGACGCATACATGGACCACACCATGTTGCCCAGAAATCAATAAGAACCGGTTTCTCAGATTTTAATACTTCTGTTTCAAAATTTGCTGTTGTAATCTCTTTTGCCATAATTCATATCTCCTTTGCTTATTCTTTTGACTCTAACATCATTTTAAAGATCTCACATACTTTCCTGCATGAATACCTGCCTGTGCACCTTCATAAACAGCTTTCGCCACCTGAAGAAGCCCACCTGTACAGTCACCTGCCGCATAGAGTCCCGGGATGGTTGTTTCCATATTTTCGTTAACTTTAATGTTTCCTTTTTCCGTAAGTTCAGCTCCCATCTGGCGGGCAATCTCAGTACTGCCTGCAGTTCCCATTGCAATAAATACACCGTCTGCAGGACAGAAATCATTTATCTGCTGACCTGCTTCTCCATTTATTTCCTGTGCCTGTACATCAGGTGCAAGACGGATTCCGGATACCAGATCATCGCCCTCTACAGACTGGATCTTCATTGTGTTTACACTGATATTTTCTTCAGGTGTAAATTCCGGTTCTTCACCGTTTGTATAAATGGTTACTGTAGAAGCAGTATTGGACAATTCCTTTGCTTCATGCATGGCGAAATCACCGTTTCCAAGAACTGCTACATCCTTGCCTCTGTAAAAGAAAGCATCGCAGATTGCACAGTAGCTGACACCTTTTCCCTCAAATTCTTTAACACCCGGAATCTTTGGTGCAGCACGCTTACTTCCTGTTGCAAGTATCAGACTCTGTGTCTCGAAATCCCCTTCCGTAGTCTTTACCACAAAGGTATCAAACCCGCCGACTCCCAGAACCTGTGCATCCAATATTCGTACACCCAGTGCTTTCGCCTGAGCGATTCCTGCATCATATAGTTCCTGACCGGACAGAGGATGTTCCAGCCCGTAATAATTCTCTATCTTCTCAGCTTTTTCCAAAGCACCGATCCCATTATTGATCACCAGGGGATCCAGATTTCCACGAACTGCATAAAGCGCAGCGGAAATTCCTGCAGGTCCGGCACCTATGATTATTACTTTCTCCAATTTATGTCACCTGCTCTCTGTGATTGTTCTCAATACACTGTGATATACACTCTGAATACAGCAATTAAATATTATGACCAATTCCAATAAATCATCAACTGTCATTTAACCTGTTCTGCTTTTCAGTATAATCATCAGCTATTGTTACTATACTACGTTTCCTGAAAAAAATCCATGATTTTATTTGGATAATTTTTGTATAATTTATCCGGGTTAAATAAATTTCGCGCTTCAGCGACATAATAAATAAAAGCGAAGTGCTGTTCACTCATGAACCATGCATTTCACTTTTATACATTATTTTGTATGATTTATTTATCCAACCAGAGGATATTTGTCTGTAAGTTCTTTGACGATTGCCTTTGCCTTTTCCTGGCTGCCTTCTTCTTTTAAGGTCATAGCAATTGCTTCTGCGATCTTGTCCATATCTTCCGGTTTCATGCCTCGTGAAGTAACTGCTGCTGTTCCGAGACGTACACCGCTTGTAACAAATGGAGACTGTGGATCATTTGGAATTGCATTCTTATTGCAGGTAATGTTTACTTCATCAAGAAGATTCTCCATCTGCTTGCCTGTAACGCCCAGACTTCTGAGGTCTACAAGCATCAGATGATTGTCTGTGCCACCGGAAACGATATCAATTCCTCGTTTCTGGAGTCCTTTGCAAAGTGCCTGCGCATTCTCAACAATCATCTTTGCATAGTCCTTAAATTCCGGCTGAAGCGCTTCTTTGAAACATACTGCCTTGGCAGCGATCACGTGCATCAGAGGACCACCCTGGATTCCCGGAAATACTGCTTTATTAAAGTTAAATTTCTTTGCATTCTCTGCGCTGCTTAAGATCAGGCCGCCTCTTGGTCCACGCAGAGTTTTGTGTGTGGTTGTAGTCACAACGTCTGCATAAGGAATCGGGCTTGGATGCTGTCCTCCTGCTACCAGACCGGCGATATGAGCCATATCTACCATCAGATAAGCCCCAACTTCATCTGTAATCTCACGGAATTTCTTAAAATCAATAACTCTGGCATAGGCACTTGCACCTGCTACGATCAGCTTTGGTTTATTCTCAATGGCGATTCTTCTGACTTCTTCATAATCGATCACACCGTCATCATTGACTCCATAATATACCGGCTTAAAGTAGGTTCCGGACATATTTGCAGGACTTCCATGTGTCAGATGTCCACCATGATCCAGATTCATACCCATTACAGTATCTCCCGGCTGCAGCATTGCAAAAAAGACTGCCATATTTGCCTGTGCTCCGGAGTGTGGCTGTACATTTGCATATTCACATCCGAATAATTCTTTCGCACGTTCGATTGCAAGAGCTTCCACCTCATCCACGCAGGAACATCCGCCGTAAAATCTCTTCCCCGGATATCCTTCCGCATATTTATTAGTAAGAGGGCTTCCCATTGCTGCCATAACTGCTTTACTTACCCAGTTCTCTGAAGCAATCAGCTCAATATGGGAATTCTGGCGTGCAAGCTCCGCCTGGATCAGATCTGCGATATCCTTGTCTGTCTTTGCTACGTCGTCGATTGAATACATCTTAGTAATCCTCCTTTGTTATAAGCTCAGTAATTATCACGATTATAACCAATTCTTTCCGTTGTGTCAACCACAAAAAGACATTTGTCCGTGTAGCAAAAATATTTTTTTTTATTTTATTATTTTTTGACTATTTTCCCATTATTTGTTTTAATATAAAGAGGAAGTCCCACCTGCTACCTGTTACGTTTTACACTCAACGCAGGGGACTTACTTGATTCGGTTAACCTGTAAAGCTATAGGAGGTCTTTTACATATCATGAGAAATTTTGAATATTATACACCAACCCAGGTTGTTTTTGGCAAAGATACCCACCTTCAGACAGGTTCCCTGCTGAAGAAATATGGTGCAAAAAAAGTGCTGATCCATTACGGTGGTCAAAGTGCTGTCCGTTCCGGACTGATCGATGAAATCACTTCTAACCTGAGAGAATCAGACCTTGAATATGTCACTCTGGGTGGTGTGGTTCCTAATCCACATCTCTCCAAAGTCCGCGAGGGAATTGAGTTATGCAGAAAAGAAAATGTGGACTTTATTCTTGCTGTAGGAGGTGGAAGTGTTATTGACTCTTCCAAGGCTATCGGCTATGGTGTTGCAAATCCGGACAACGATGTCTGGGATTTCTGTCTGAAAAAGGCTGTTCCAACCGGTTGTCTGCCCATCGGTGTCATTCTTACAATTGCAGCTTCCGGAAGTGAAATGAGCAGTTCCAGCGTTATCACCAATGAAGAAACCAAGGAAAAAAGAGGCTGTGCAAAGACTGATTACTGCAGACCCAAATTTGCTATCTTAAATCCACGTCTCACCTATACACTTCCACAATATCAGACAGAAAGTGGATGTGTGGATATCCTCATGCACACTATGGAGCGATATTTTGTAAATATTGAAACTATGGAGATCACAGATAGTATCAGCGAAGCTCTGATGCAGACGGTCATTTATAATGCCCGTATCCTTATGAAGGAACCGGAAAACTACAGTGCACGGGCAGAAATCATGTGGGCAGGAAGTCTCTCCCACAATGGTCTGACCGGATGCGGTACCGGGGGCGGTGACTGGGCCTGTCATCAGCTTGAACACGAACTGGGCGGTGTCTACAATGTAACCCACGGTGCAGGTCTTGCTGCCATCTGGGGAAGCTGGGCACGCTATGTCTACGAGGTAAATCCTGAACGTTTCGCTCAGTTTGCCACTAACGTATTTGACATTCCATGTGGAACTGATTATAAAGAAACAGCCCTTGCAGGAATCGTAGCAATGGAAAATTTTTTCCGTTCTGTAGAAATGCCCACCAGTTTACACGAACTGGGTCTGGATCTCACAGATCAGCAAATTCATGATCTGGCATTCAAATGCAGTTTCGAAGACACTCGAACCATCGGAGTCTTCAAGCAGCTCAATATGAGAGATATGGAAAAAATCTACCTTATGGCAAGATAAAGTAAATTTTTGTTATAACTTTCTCTTTTTTCGCAAAAATTATAAAAATTACTTGCATTCAAACAATCAATATGCTATGATAAGGCCTGTGATGCAACAAATCACAGACCAAATGCCCAGATAGCTCAGTTGGTAGAGCAGAGGACTGAAAATCCTCGTGTCGCTGGTTCGATTCCGGCTCTGGGCATTTTTTTATTTCATTTTTTATTGTCTTTTTATTGTCTTATCTGGTTTTCGGCGGTATAATTTTCTTACTGCTATCATGAAATTTTGTATCAATATCCCATCATATTATCTGATTTTCCCATATTAATACATAATTTACTGGAGCAACTTACGCATAAAGAAAGGAATCAAACTCATGAGTGACTTAAAATTAGAGACTAAATGTCTCCATTCCGGTTACACCCCATCAAAGGGTGAACCTTGTGCACTTCCAATCTGTCAGAGTACAACATACAAGTATGATACTACTGATGAAATGGGACAGCTTTTCGATCTGAAGGCAGAGGGTTATTTCTATACCCGTCTGCAAAATCCCACAAATGATGCTGTAGCAGCAAAAATTGCAGATCTGGAGGGTGGTGTTGCTGCAATCCTTACTTCTTCCGGACAGGCAGCTAATTTTTACGCAGTTTTCAATATCTGTGAAGCTGGAGATCATGTGGTAGCAGCCTCCACCATTTACGGAGGAACCTTCAACCTCCTGGCTGTTACTTTCAAGAAGCTTGGCATTGACTGCACTTTCGTTGACACCGATGCAAGCTCTGAAGAAATCGCAGCTGCCTTCCGTCCGAACACAAAAGTACTTTTCGCAGAAACCATCGCAAACCCGGCTCTGGTAATTCTGGATATTGAAAAATTCGCAAAGGTTGCTCACGAGCATGAAGTTCCGCTTATTGTAGACAACACCTTTGCTACACCTGTAAACTGCCGTCCTTTTGAATGGGGCGCTGATATCGTTACCCATTCCACAACCAAATATATGGACGGACATGCTGTACAGGTTGGCGGTGCTATCGTTGACAGCGGTAACTTTGACTGGGATGCCTATGGCCACAAATATCACGGACTGACTGAACCGGATGAATCTTATCATGGTGTTATTTATACTAAACAGTTTGGAAAGAAGGCTTATATCACAAAGGCAACCTCTCAGCTGATGCGTGACCTTGGCTCTATCCCGTCTCCTGCAAACTGCTTCCTGTTAAACCTGGGACTGGAAACTCTTCCTCTTCGTGTAGAACGTCACTGCTATAATGCACAGAAGATTGCAGAATTCCTGAATGCCCATGAGAAAGTATCTCACGTAAACTATGCAGGACTTCCTGATGACAAATACTATGCACTTGCTCAAAAATACATGCACGAAGGCAGAACCTGCGGCGTTATCTCCTTTGAACTGACAGGCGGTCGAGAAGCTGCAGTCCGCTTTATGGACAGCTTAAAGCTTGCCACCATCGCAACTCACGTAGCAGCATCTAAAACCATGATCCTGCATCCGGCAAGCCATACTCATCGTCAGATGAACGATGAGCAGCTTGCAGAAGCCGGCGTATCACCGGGAATGATCCGTCTCTCTGTTGGTATTGAAAATGTGGATGACATTATTGCTGATATTGAACAGGCATTACAAAACGCATAAAAGATAATTTCAAAAAATCCGGAAGAACTTCTGAAATGATCACAGATATAACAGATCATTTCCAGATTCTCCCGGATTTTTATTTTCAGGTCAAGCGGATATTCGCAATCCGCTTTGCTACTTGATTCGGTTAAATTCTTTCTTATTTTCTACTTTAACAAATAAACATCTGTATAATATACCCCTTTGTCCTCCCCTTCCTGATGGGTAGCAACATAAATATCTATACAATTATGTTTAATCGCACCACCACAGTCCTCTGCAACATAAACCTGTCCATTGATCACAACCTTAGATCCATATGGAATCTGTGTAGGGTCCACCGCAATCGTACGGTTTGTCGTAGCAGTCACCCCTGTAGAAGTAATGCCATTTGCCCAAGGGCCACAACAAATACTGCAGGGACAATAATGAGTAATCTTAAAGGTTCCCAGCGGAACCAGTGACGCATCTGAAGACACAGCTACCGGAGTTCCCACCTTCACTCCATCCACAGACTCTCCCTTTGAAGCAGTTACACCATCCACAGCCTCTGCAAAAACGCCTTTGCCCTCACTCTTATGAATCGTTCCAGCTTCTTCGCCGTCTACTTTAGCGACCTTTGACTCTTCCGTATTCTCCTCTGCTGCTGTATTCTCCAGAACACTGGTTGGAATATATCCAATGCCTCTTTTTCCATTCTCTTTTTTATAGTAAATCTGACTCCAGATGCCGTTCACTGTAGCCAGGCGCTTCACTTCATCCTCCTGAATGACCTCACCTACTATCTGTCCATCCTTCTTTCCCGGATAATCCAGAATATCACTGTCCTTCAGTGCTGTAAAAGTTCCCCTTGCCTGAGCAACCTGATCACTATCATTGATATGTTTTGTGGGCACATAGCCACTGATCTTTTCCGTACCCTTTTTACTCTTTTTCTCATAAGTCACTTTACTCCAGCCATTATCACATACGGCCACTCTCTCTACACCGGTACCAAGATACACTCTTGCAAGCTTCTTTCCGTTTTTCCCTGGCATAGAACGTATATAAGTCGCCTTTGCAGAAACAGAAACCTTATCTGACTTGGCAACTGCAGTTACCTTCTCTCCACTTCCATTATCAATCTCAAAGGTCTGCAGTGTCTTATTATCCTGCTTATAAGCATTAACTGTCCCCTCATAATCCAGAATATCCGCAGAAACTGTTGTTGGTAAAGTAAGCATACTACAAACTAATAATACTAAAATTTTTTTCTTCATAAACTGAGCCTCAACTCCTTTATCGTCTCTCTCCGTCTGTCCTATCATAGCACACCCCCTCCCAATTTGCAATTTTCCACCCCATCCTTCACGGAATCTTCATAAAATTTCAAAATAAAGAAAAAAAAACATTTGACAAACTCCACTGTATATAGTATCATATATTTTGTCGCTGAGGTAATCACTCAAACGACATCATAAATGCGATAGTGGCGTAGTTGGTAACGCGCGACCTTGCCAAGGTCGAGACCGCGGGTTCGAGCCCCGTCTATCGCTCTTAAAGCATCAGCTAAGGCTGATGCTTTTTTCATCCCCTTCTATTAACTTTCCATAACTATAGCAATTCCATATCTGCGAATAACATCTATAGCCAATATCACTGATTCAAGCGGATATTCGCAATTGAAGCAGGGTACTTGCTTGATTCGGTTAAATCAATAACCAGCGCAGGACATTATATGTTTTTGCACGCATTTGCAGGGGTCTTAGAAAAAGTTAGCGCCAGGAAATCTGCGTTATGTAAAAAAATTTCACTGTCTGAGCCGCATTTGCGGCGAGTTTGAAATTTTTTTACATGTTTTTAGCAGATTTCCTGGCGCTTAGTTTTTCTTAGGCTCCGAAACCGCGGGCAAAAACATATAATGTCCTGCGTGTCCCCATATCAAGAATTTAGTGATGGAACAATCTGATACCAGTAAAGCTCATCACCATTCCATACTTATTACAGGTCTCGATCACAGCATCATCACGCACAGATCCGCCCGGCTCAGCAATATACTTCACACCACTCTTATGCGCACGTTCAATATTATCACTAAATGGGAAGAATGCATCAGATCCCAGTGTAACATCTGTCATCTGATCCAGCCATGCACGTTTCTCTTCCTTTGTAAATACTTCCGGTTTCTCTGTGAAAGTTTTCTCCCACATACCGTCAGCAAGTACATCCATATATTCATCCCCGATATAAACATCAATGGCATTGTCACGCTCTGCACGGGAAATTGTATCTTTAAATGGCAGATTCAGCACCTTCGGACACTGACGAAGGAACCAGTTGTCAGCTTTCTGTCCTGCAAGTCTTGTACAGTGTACACGGGACTGCTGACCTGCACCAACACCGATAGCCTGTCCATCTTTTACAAAACATACAGAGTTGGACTGTGTATATTTCAGAATGATCAGAGAAATCTTCATATCACGTTTTGCTTCCTCTGTAAGCTCTTTATTCTCTGTCACAATATTGGAGAGCATTGCATCATCGATTTCAAGCTCCTGACGTCCCTGCTCAAAAGTTACACCAAATACTTCTTTGTGTTCCAGCGGAGCCGGTACAAAGTTCTCATCGATCTGGATTACATTGTAGTTTCCTTTTTTCTTCTGCTTCAGGATCTCCAGTGCTTCCTCTGTGTATCCAGGTGCAATAACACCATCAGATACCTCTCTCTTGATCAGAAGTGCTGTATCTTTATCGCACACATCAGAAAGAGAAATGAAATCACCAAAAGAGGACATTCTGTCAGCACCGCGGGCTCTTGCATAAGCACATGCTAATGGTGAAAAATTCTTCCAGTCCATATCATTTACCCAGTAGATCTTTGCCAGAGTCTCTGTCAGTGGAAGTCCTACAGCAGCACCTGCAGGAGATACATGTTTAAAAGAGGTTGCAGCAGGAAGTCCTGTAGCTTTTTTCAGGTTTGATACCAGCTGCCAGCCGTTAAAGGCATCCAGGAAATTGATATATCCCGGTCTTCCGGAAAGAATCTTCACCGGAAGTTCTGATCCGTCTGCCATATAAATTTTTGCAGGTTTCTGATTTGGGTTACAGCCATATTTTAATTCGAATTCTTTCATTATATAAATCCTCCATTATCATATCTGCCCTGTTTTATTTATTCTTATTAATGATCTTGCTTTCGTACTTACCTGTCTCAATATCAATATATCTTACAAACAAAGATACTTTGTTATCTTCGTTCAGGCTGTTCCAGAGAAGTTCTGCAAACTCATCCATATTATCCGGAATTGCTACCAGTTTCGGTTCGCCTTCAAAGCTTGGAAGTGGATTTCCATCGCATTTATAAGTGTGGATAAAATGTCCCTCTCCTGCAATGGCATTCTCGTATGCAAATGTGTATCTGTTACATGCATCCGGATTTCCGTTGTTGCTCTTGAGAATTGACATTGCATAGTTGAATTTTCCGTTCTCTACATGCATAACACCGGAAATACGAGGTGTATAGTTTGGACCGTCTGGCTCGAATTCTCTGCTTCTTAAAGACTGCTCAAAAGTAAGCTGATGATCCATTCCCTCATAAATGGTATCTGTCTGATCTCCGTTAGTTACAATTGTTTTGTTTCCCAGTACACGTACAGGTGCATAAATGATCAGGCTTGGATCTGTAAGCTTGGACGGGTCAAATGCCTGGGTCCGGATTCCCTCACCATCCTCTACAAATACTCTGTTTCTGCTGTTCTCGCTTCTGCCCATGATGAAATAAGCTGTCACTGCTTTCTTACCGTCTGCGGAACGTCCGATCACAATTCCTCTGCCAGGATAGGAATTCTCTTTCAGTTCTTTTTCCAGTGATAACATTTCCATAATTTTTCTCCTTTTCGTTAAAAATAAGGTTAAAAAAGCCTGGGAAACCTATTTATTCATTGAATAATTTCCAGGCTGCCCAGGCGGTCGGCTCATATACACACTGCACTCCCTGTAGGTAATCCTACTTCCGCCAGTCATGCAGGTACTGTTGTGAAACTCACACACTGTTATTATAGTACAATACTTCTTTGCAGATTTCAAGGCAATTTTTTTGTTTCCTGCTTTTTTTCAAAAACAATAGGATATACCATTACTGAGTATTCTTTAATTTATAGTCAACCTCAATCTGAGAAGCAATATCGGCCTTCATCTGAATCCATGCATCCGGATTCTCCACATAATATTTGGGACAGTTCTTTCCTGTCACATCATAGTGGCGGATCACGTTTTCAGAAGTAAGTCCGAATCGCACACATAACCATGCTGTCAGTTTTACAGCCGAATCATAGGTTGCATCATTGAATTTTCCTGTTTCATCCTGGTGACAGCACTCAATCGATACGGTATCCACATTACGGGAATTTGTCGCATAAGACATCTCCGATGTAGGAATGCACTGTACCACCTCACCATCAAGGCCAATGACAAAGTGACTGCTTACCTTTGTCTCATGTGTATTTGCCAGATTCTCAAAATAATTTCTGTTGGCCATTGCTGTTGCCCCTGGGTTCGCAGTATAGTGAATTGCAATATATTTTACGCTTTCAATGGGAATCTGCGGTCTGGAGTATTCATTGGGAGTCAGCAGCTCCACATCAATATAGGGAGCCCCTTCTTTCTGCCACTGCTCAGGACCGCTTCCTGAATTTTCCTGCTCCAGAAGTACCTCCTGCTCTTTTCTTTCTCTCTCCTGCATATTATTTATTCCATACCAGCATCCTATACTTACTCCCACCATCAGGATAATGCAGATTAGCAGCATCCTCAGATTTCTCTGTCGAACTCTGCTGTTTTTTCTTGATTTCCCGGCAGATGTTTTTCTGTGTGCAGCACTGGTTTTTGATTTTGAAACTGATTTTCTCTTTGTTTTTACAGATCCGGTACTTTTTCTACCGCTCCGATTCTTTTGTATCATAGCTTTTCTCTGCCACCCATTTCCTGGAATTCGTTTTTTCTATTATATCATTGAATTCTTTTCTTTTCACTATCAAAGCCGGTAATTCCACAAAAATACCCCGGCAGATTCACAAGATCTCCGGGGTATCATTCATTATTTATTTATCATCTACACTATAGTTTGGAGCTTCTTTGGTGATATGAATATCATGTGGATGAGATTCCTTCAGAGAAGCAGCGGAAATCTTGATAAACCTACCTGTAGTCTTAAGAGTCTCAATATTCTCTGCGCCACAATATCCCATACCTGAGCGAAGACCACCCATGAGCTGGAATACAGTATCCTCTACATGTCCTTTATATGCAACACGTCCCTCTACGCCTTCCGGAACAAGCTTCTTTGCATTTTCCTGGAAATAACGATCTTTACTGCCGTTCTCCATAGCAGCAATAGATCCCATACCACGGTATACTTTATATTTACGTCCCTGATACAGTTCAAAAGTTCCCGGGCTCTCATCGCATCCTGCGAAAATACTTCCCATCATACATACATTTGCACCAGCTGCAATTGCCTTGGTAACGTCTCCGGAATATTTGATACCACCGTCTGCAATGATCGGGATTCCATAACGATTAGCAACCTCATAACAATCCATTACTGCAGTAACCTGTGGTACGCCAATACCTGCAACCACACGTGTGGTACAAATAGATCCAGGTCCGATACCAACCTTAACTGCATCTACGCCTGCATCGATCAGAGCCTTGGTAGCTGCTCCTGTAGCTACATTACCTGCAATTACCTGAAGATCCGGATATGCAGCTTTAATTTCACGGACAGCCTTCAGAATATTCTCTGAATGACCATGTGCAGAATCAATTACAATTACATCTACACATGCCTTCACCAGCGCATCTACACGTGCAAGTACATTGGCTGTGATTCCTACTGCTGCACCGCAGAGCAGACGTCCCTGCTCATCTTTGGCAGCCAGAGGATACTTGATCTGCTTTTCAATATCCTTGATTGTGATCAGGCCTTTTAAATTAAAATCATCATCTACAATGGGTAATTTCTCTTTACGGGATTTGGCAAGGATTTTCTTTGCCTCTTCCAAAGTGATTCCCTCTTTGGCTGTGATCAGTCCCTCAGAAGTCATGCACTCTTTGATCTTCTTGGTAAAATCTGTCTCAAACTTCAGATCTCGGTTTGTAATGATACCAACAAGCTTTCTGCCCTCTGTAATCGGTACACCGGAGATACGGAATTTTGCCATAAGCTCATCTGCATCTTTCAATGTATGCTCAGGGGATAAATAGAAAGGATCTGTGATAACACCGTTCTCAGAACGTTTTACCTTATCTACCTCTTCTGCCTGTGCCTCGATAGACATATTTTTGTGAATGATACCAATACCACCCTGTCTTGCCATGGCAATTGCCATACGATGTTCGGTAACTGTATCCATTCCTGCGCTCATCATGGGAATGTTCAGTTTGATCTTTTTCGTTAAGTACGTTGTGACATCTACCTGATTCGGAATTACTTTTGAATAAGCCGGAACTAACAGGACGTCATCAAAAGTAATACCTTCACCAATGATAGTACCCATTGCATTTCCTCCCTTGCGTATGTGAAATTAGTAAGTATAGAAAAAACTTCGGCCCGAAAGGACCTTCCTAAATAGAAAATAAAAATAAGGAACCAGTAACTGGCCCTTTATTTTTATCAAGTGTAACAAAAATTAGTTAGCGTGTCAATCCAAAAATACTTTGCTTGGTGCAGTTTTTTTCATTGCCTGGGCAAGAGCCTCATCCGGCTCCAGAATAATCTTACATGTAGCATTGTCCAGCCTGGTGATCACACCAAAACGTTTGTGCTGTGGATTTCCTGATGAATAGTCAAGAACTTTCATGTTCTGGTTCCCATTATAATAGTCCATTCTGTGGGAATTTAACGGTGCCACCAGGTCTGCCTCAGAAAGATTGAAGCTTTTTACCCTCTTTCTCTTTGACTTTGCCATAACCATATCAATGTCAAACTCTCCGTTCACAAACAGATATTCATACTCCACATCTGTCTTCGGGATTACAAAATAGCATGCAATTCCCAGTGCAATAGCTGCAATCCATATCAAGGGGGTGCTAATCAGACTGGCAATTACTGCAATTACTGTCAACACAATCAAGCCATACTTTATAATGCTGTCTTTGATTGTGCGCTCCCGTTTTACCAATAATTCTGAATATAGATCACTCATCCTTTATCACTCCTTTTCTTATTTTTCCGGTCTTCCGGATTATTTTATTAGGCATTATACCACAAAAGGGAACCAACGTCTATGACGATGATTCCCTTTACTGTGGTTTATATTGTTTAGACCACGTTCTTTATGGATTACATCATTCCCATTCCCGGGTTAGCAGCCGGTGCCGGTGTGTCTTCTTTAATAATTGCAACAGCAGATTCTGTTGTCAGTAAGGTAGACGCAACACTTGTAGCGTTCTGAAGGGCACTTCTTGTAACCTTTGCAGGGTCAAGGATACCTTCGCCTACCATATCTACATATTTCTCATTAAGAGCATCGAAACCGATTCCTGGTTCAGATTCTCTTACTTTATTAATGATTACAGATCCTTCCAGTCCTGCATTTGCTGCAATGCGGAACAGAGGAGCTTCCAGAGCTTTCAGGATAATGTTTGCACCTGTCTTTTCATCACCTTCCAGAGTAGCTGCAAGTTTCGCAACTTCTTTGGATGCATGGATGTAAGCAGATCCGCCACCTGCAATGATACCTTCTTCTACTGCTGCTCTTGTAGCTGCAAGAGCATCTTCCAGACGAAGCTTAGCTTCTTTCATTTCTGTCTCAGTGGAAGCACCAACACGGATAACAGCTACGCCGCCAGCCAGTTTTGCAAGTCTTTCCTGTAATTTTTCTTTATCAAATTCAGATTTTGTCTCTTCAATCTGTCCACGGATCTGTGCAACACGGTTTGCGATTGCTTCTTTGTCGCCCATACCGTCAACGATAACTGTGTTTTCTTTTGCAACTTTAACAGATTTCGCACGTCCTAACTGCTCCATAGTTGCATCTTTCAGTTCCAGACCAACTTCTTCGGAGATTACCTGACCGCCTGTAAGGATTGCGATATCCTGAAGCATTTCTTTTCTTCTGTCGCCATATCCAGGAGCTTTGACAGCTACTACCTGGAATGTTCCTCTTAATTTGTTTACGATAAGAGTTGTAAGTGCTTCACCCTCTACATCTTCAGCGATGATGAGAAGTTTAGCACCAACTTTTACGATCTGTTCCAGTAATGGAAGGATTTCCTGAATATTGCTAATCTTCTTGTCTGTGATCAAGATGTATGGATCGTCCAGATTTGCTTCCATTTTTTCCATATCTGTTGACATATATGCGGAAACATATCCACGGTCGAACTGCATACCTTCTACAAGGTCAAGTTCTGTGTGCATTGTCTTGGATTCTTCAACTGTAATAACGCCATCTTTGGAAACTTTTTCCATAGCGTCTGCTACTAGCTGTCCAACTGTCTCATCGCTTGCAGAAATAGATGCAACGTTTGCGATCTGTTTCTTGCCGCTGATTGTCTGGCTCATATTTTTGATTGCTTCTACTGCTGTATCAGTAGCTTTCTTCATACCTTTTCTCAGGATAATCGGGTTAGCGCCTGCTGCCAGGTTTCTCATTCCTTCATGAACCATAGCCTGTGCAAGAACTGTAGCTGTTGTTGTACCATCTCCTGCTACATCGTTTGTCTTGGAAGCAACTTCTTTGATCAGCTGTGCGCCCATGTTTTCAAATCCGTCTTCCAGTTCAATTTCTTTTGCGATTGTAACACCGTCGTTTGTGATAAGCGGAGCACCGTATGGTTTGTCAAGAACTACATTTCTTCCTTTCGGTCCTAATGTTACTCTTACTGTATCAGCTAATTTATTTACACCAGCTTCAAGAGCTGCTCTGGCTTCTGCGCCGAATTTAATTTCTTTTGCCATGATAATATGACCTCCTGTTTAAACTCTGATTATTTAACAATTGCAAGAATATCATTCTGTTTTACAATGATATACTCTGTTCCATCCATTTTTACTTCTGTTCCTGAATATTTGGAGTAGATAACCTTATCACCTACAGCTACTTCCATTTTCACTTCTTTGCCATCAACAACTCCGCCAGGTCCTACAGCTACAACTTCTGCCTGCTGTGGTTTCTCCTGTGCCTGTCCCGGAAGAACGATTCCGGATTTTGTTGTCTCTTCTGCTTCAACCTGTTTTAATACAACTCTGTCACCTAAAGGTACTAATGTCATGATCTATGTCCTCCTTTATTCTCCAACTAAAACATTCCTGTTACCGTACCTTTTTTGTTATTGCAAAATATCCGGTAACTGTCTCGGCACCTTGTCAGATTCTGCCGATTTCTGCTAGCACTCATTTACCTCGAGTGCTAATCACTGTCCATATAATATTTAAAACAAGTAAAATTAGCAACTTCACTGAGTATTGTATAATTTAATATATACTCTTTTTTTCTAATTTATACTCGCTTTTTCTTTCTTTTTCTTAATTTCCAAATTATTTTATCCAAATGGTAGAAATCGCCTGCCAGATTTGCGACAATATAACTGATGTACAATGATAAAGACTGCCTTCTATCCCATATTGTTTAAGGATAAAAGGCAGTCTTAAAATTTAACATTTGTTCTCTTCCGGCTTATCTGATGCCATCAGCCTTTCTTGTTTCTCTGAGCCTTGATCTCCTCCAGCTCATCAAAGATCACCTCATTGAGAACTTTTATATAGGTTCCCTTCATACCTGAGGATCTGGATTCGATCACACCTGCACTTTCAAATTTTCTGAGAGCATTAACGATCACAGACCTTGTAATTCCCACTCGGTCAGCAATCTTACTGGCTACCAGGATTCCCTCATCTCCGTCAAGCTCATCAAAGATATGGATAATCGCCTCCAGTTCTGAGAAGGACAAGGTATTAAATGCAGATTTCACAACCTGCTGTTTTCTGTCTTCCTCTGCGTTCTCCTCATGAACTGCACGCATCATCTCCAGTCCTACGACCGTGGTACCGTACTCACTGACAATGATATCCTCAATATCATAAGGTCTGTCAAATCGATACATAAATACAGTTCCCAGACGCTCACCTGCAATATCAATAGGATTAATAATCCCCTGATAGCTGTTTGACACATGTTCAAAACCAAGTGTCTGCAGATTTACATTCTCTTTCGTTGATAAAACTCCCAGAAATCTCTCATTTAATAAAGTATCTACATATCCACCGACCTTATCCTCTATCAGCTCAGTAATCTCATCAACACCCGGACACAAACTGACGCCCAGAACCTTACCTTTCTTACTGAGTACCAGAATATTGGAGCTCAAGGTCTCCATCAGTACCTGACAGATATCATTGAACACCACCTTGCTAGAGCTGCTGTTGTGCAGAAGCTTATTGATCTTTCTTGTTTTATCCAGCAACTGAACGCTCATATTGTCCTCCTTTCGCCTTTGTTATGTTTAATCATATATTTATAGTCTAATACTACACGTTTTGATTGAAAATTACAAGATAAATTTTACTATTTTTCATTTTATTTTTGCTTTTCTGAAAATAGATTTCTTTTCCAAATATTATTCAACAAATACATTTTCCCCGATGGTATAGATTTTCTGATATTAAAGTTAAAAAGCGCAAAAAAACAGAATTCTGCTGATTTACAGAATCCTGTTTCCTAAGCTTTCCTTTTTACAGATCACTCTCTTTTTCCCCGGTCAGTCCTGTGTTTTTTCTTCTACATAACCACAGGTTTCCTGGCTGCAGACAAGCTTATTTCCCTTTTCTACCATATATCTTCCGCATTTTGGACATTTCTTTTTGGACGGCTTCTGCCAGGACATAAAATCACATTCCGGATTATTCTCACATCCATAATATTTTCGTCCTTTTTTGGTTTTCTTCAGAACAACTTCCTTACCACATTTCGGACAGAGAACACCGATTTTTTCATAATATGGCTTTGTATTTCTACATTCCGGAAATCCGGGGCAGGCAAGGAAACGTCCGTGAGGACCGTATTTGATCACCATGTTCCTGCCGCAATTATCGCAGATCACATCAGTAACTTCATCCTGAATTTCCACCTTTTCCAGTTCCTTCTCAGCCTCATCCACATCTCTCTTCAGATCCGGATAGAAGTTGCTCACAACTGTTTTCCACTTTACAGTCCCTGCTGCCACACAGTCCAACAATCCCTCCATGGTAGCTGTAAAATTCACATCTACAATGCTTGGGAAAGCCTGCTTCATAATACTGTTTACCACCTCTCCCAGCTCTGTAACATATAAATTTTTCTGTTCCTTCGCTACATAGCGGCGACTGATGATCGTGGTAATTGTGGGAGCATAGGTACTGGGACGGCCGATTCCAAGCTCTTCCATGGTTTTTACCAGAGAGGCCTCTGTATAATGAGCCGGCGGCTGTGTGAAATGCTGCTCCGGTTTCAATTCCTTCAGAGTAAGCTTCATTCCTTTTTCCAGGCTCTGATTCAGTACGTTTCCTTTTTTCTGGTCTTCTTCGTCTGTATAAACCGACATAAATCCATCAAAGACAATTTTAGAGGCAGCTACTGTAAAAGTATAATCACCTGCTCCTATTTTGACAGAGGTGGTTTCATATTTTGCAGGAGCCATACGGCTGGCTGCAAATCGTCTCCAGATCAGCTGGTAAAGCCTGAACTGGTCTCTGGACAAGGATTCCTTCAGAAGCACCGGAGTCCTGCTGATATCTGTAGGACGGATTGCCTCATGAGCATCCTGTATTTTCTGTCCCTTCTTAACAGCCTTCTCTGTTTTTGATACGTAATCCTCTCCATACTGGGCAGTGATATATTCTCTTGCCGCAGTATCCGCTTCCTCGGAAATTCGTGTAGAATCTGTACGCAGATAAGAGATCACACCTACTGTACCGCTTCCTTTAATATCAACACCTTCATATAATTGCTGAGCAAGACGCATGGTTTTCTGAGTAGAAAAGTTCAGTGTCTTGGCAGCTTCCTGCTGCAGTGTACTGGTGGTAAATGGAAGAGGTGCATTCTTGGTTCTCTCTCCCTTTTTCACTTCCGTAATCTCATATTCCTGATTCTGAAGAGCAGCAAGTAGTTCATCCATTTCCTGCTTATTATGAATATTCATCTTCTTATCTGTACCATAAAATTTAGCCTGCAGAGGTTTTTTCTCACCTTGCACCTGAAATTCTCCGTCCAGACTCCAGTACTCTTCAGGAATAAACGCATTGATTTCCTCTTCTCTGTCACAGATGATACGGAGAGCCACAGACTGTACACGGCCTGCACTTAACCCTCTTTTAACCTTTGCCCAGAGAAGCGGACTTATTGTATAACCTACCATTCGGTCCAGCATACGTCTGGCCTGCTGTGCATCTACCAGGTCCATATCCAGATCTCTGGCCTGTTTGATAGAAGCCTTTACTGCAGTTTTAGTGATTTCATTAAAAGTAATCCTGTGCATTTTTTTCGGATCTTCCTTTAACGCCTGCATCAGATGCCAGGAGATTGCCTCTCCCTCACGGTCAGGGTCAGTTGCCAGATAAATCTTATCTGCTTTTTTTGCAGACTTACGTAATTTGGCAAGAAGCTCTCCTTTTCCGCGAATGGTAATATATTTAGGTTCGAAATCATGTTCTACATCAATTCCAAACTGACTTTTGGGGAAATCACGCACATGTCCGTTGGAAGCCTCCACATCATAATTTGCACCCAAAAATTTCTTGATCGTTTTTACTTTTGCAGGTGACTCCACTATCACCAGATATTTCGCCATGCTATCTCTCCTAGTTACAATCTATACTATCTGCTGTCACTGTTTATTTTACAGCAACTTTCTGTTTCATCAGTTGTCCCACAGACAACCGAATTGTTACCTTCTCTACGTCCTTGTATAATAATGTTTTCCACATTCTGTAATCAATCCCTGAAGCATTAATTCTATCAGATAATTACTTACCTGACCAGGAGAAAAACCTGTTTTTCGCACAATATAGTCCACATTTTTTGGTCGTAAATCGAGACAACTATACACCATATTCAAATCACTTGCAAGCCCTAAGTCATTTTTTTCATCGCTTTTTATATCAGTTTTTGTACAGATTTCCAATTCTTCCAGTATAATTTCCGGGCTGTAGGCAATTCCGGCTCCATCATAAATTAGTTTATGGCAGCCCCTGCTCAAAGCATCTGTAACTGCACCTGGAATAGCATACACCATTTTTCCCTGTTCCAAAGCAAACCCTGCTGTGATCAGAGAACCGCTGTTTTCCTTTGCTTCCACGATGAGTACTGCATCTGCCAGTGCACTGATGATACGGTTTCTGGCCGGAAAGCACCATGGCATAGGCTGTGTCCCAGGAGGGCACTCGCTGATCACTCCGCCCCCTTCCCAGAGAATTCTCTCATAAAGCTTTCGATTTGCCCTGGGATAGCAGACATCCACTCCGCTTCCAAGTACTGCAAAGGTAGGCATTTTCCCCTCCAGTGCACCCTTGTGCCCCTCTGAATCAATTCCCAGGGCCATTCCGCTTATAATCTGAATGCCTGCTTCACTTAATACTTTCGCATACCGGAATGCCTGAATTCTGCCATATGGACTGCACATTCTTGCACCAATCACAGCCACTGCCGGCTTTTCTGCCAGAGGCAGTCTGCCCTTTGCATAAAGTTTATTAGGCATAGATGGATACTGTTTCATTTTTACAGGGTATTCCGGATCATCCTTTGTAATGCATCTGATATTTTCAGAAATAGATTCTTTCATATAATAAATACCTTCCCATCTCTTATTTTATGACTGACTCCTTATCAAAAACTCTGTAGGATAAAGCCTCTCCAATATGATGACTGGCAATTTTTTCTTCTCCCTCCATATCTGCAATGGTCCGGGCAACCTTCAGAATCCTGTGATAGGATCTGGCACTGAATGCAATCCGTTCAAAAGCTCTTGCCAGCAGTCTGGCACCGCTGTCTGTCACAGGGCAGAATCTGTCGATCTGGCTGCTGCGAAGCTGACCATTGAATTTGATATCCATATCTTTATAACGTTCTTTCTGAAGCTTCTGCACTCTTTCCACCCTGCTTCTGATCACTTCTGAATTTTCTCCTCTTTTTCCCTGATGAAGCTGCTCAAAAGAAATAGGCGGTACTTCTGTACTGATATCAATTCTGTCAAGAAGGGGACGGCTTATCTTTCCCAGATAACCGGCTACCGCCCCCGGAGTGCAGGTACAACGGTTCAGATCCGGATAGTAACCGCAGGGACAGGGATTCATGGCTGCGCACAACATGAAATCTGCCGGAAACGTGTAGGTTCCGCTTACCCTGGCAATATGAATCACCTTATCCTCCAGCGGCTGCCTGAGAAGTTCCAGACTACTTCTGGAAAACTCAGGCATCTCATCCAGAAACAGCACACCCCTGTGGGCCAGCGTAATCTCACCGGGTCTTGGATTGCGTCCCCCACCGGCCAGCGCATAGGCGGTGCTTGTATGATGAGGACTGCGGAAAGGTCTCTGGCTGATCAGAGGATGGTCTCTGGCCAGGAGTCCGGCAATACTATATATTTTGGTAAGTTCCAGCTTCTCTTCAAAGCTTATTCCCGGCATAATCGTAGGCAGCCTTCTGGCAAGCATAGTTTTTCCGGTTCCCGGCGGTCCTATAAACAATATATTATGAAATCCACTCACTGCAATTTCTGCTGCCCTCTTTGCACTTTCCTGTCCTTCAATGTCCGCAAAATCCAGTTGATTCCTTTTCCCTCCGTCTTCCGGTTCCTCCTGCTTTTCTCTCTGTATATAGGGTTCCGGATCATTTAAGCACTGCATCAGTTCCTGAAGATTCTTCACTCCGGCTACCGGAACATCCCGGATCAGCCTGCCCTCCTTTAAATTTCCATAAGGCACCACACACAGTCTGCAGCCCAGATCTCTGGCACAGAGAACCATGGGCAAAATTCCGGAAACCTCATGGATTTCCCCATTCAGACTGATTTCACCGGACATCATCACCCCCTCCAATACCTGAGGCTTTATCATCTCAAAAGCAGCCATCACAGCAGCAGCCACCGGCATATCAAATCCGGCTCCTTCTTTCTTCATATCTGCAGGAGCCAGATTTACTGTGATTTTTTTAGGCGGAAACTGAAAACCATTATTTTTCAGTGCTGTCCGCACTCTGTCCTGTGCCTCCTTCACCTGAGCAGAAGGAAAACCAACCATTGTAAAGGATGGCAGACCATTACTTACATCTGCCTCCACCTGGACCGGACGCACCTCTATCCCCAGAATTGCAGCAGATAAAACACTTGCAAACAAATTTACTCCTTTCTTTGCGCAAAAATCCCCGCTGTTTCACACATAAATATATATTTTGGAAATTACGCAGATGAAATCGCAGTCAAACGATAAAACTCTGCTTAGAAAATAAGAAATGAGAAAAAGATTATCTTTTATTATAGCCCATTTTGCTCTAATTTGCAAGTGTTCATTTTGTTCTGATTTATACTTTTTACATTATAATAAAAAAGGAGCGAACTCTATATGAAATTTCAACGTATTCAGGACTTGCGTACTGATGCTGATATGTCCCAGCGTGAACTCAGCGAAATCCTTCACATCAGTCAGCGTTCCTACTCTCACTATGAGACCGGTTCCAGAAATATTCCCATTGAAATGCTGATTCGCCTTGCCAACTATTATGAAATCAGCCTGGACTATCTTGTGGGACGTACAGATAACAAAAAAATGGCAAAATAAAATATAAATGCAGGAGGAAGGACTGTATTTTCAGTCTATTCCTCCTGCATTTTAATTTCTTATCATAATACCGTCCACTGACGGATGAACTTTTGCGCCCTCTGCCTTTTTTCTGGTTTTTATATACGCATATAGCCTGCCGTTGTCAAAGGTCAGGAAACCCTTTGCTTTATTTCCCAGAGAATCTTTAAAGGAAAAATTTGCCGCATTTCCTGCCACAGATTTTTTCACATTTGCCTCACACACAGCAGTTCCTTTTTTGTTGGTCTGTGTATAAGTAAAGGTAATGGTTTTCTCTGTAAGCTCTGTGATCTGTATGGTAACCCTTCCGTTTTCGCTTTTCCAGACTCCCATATAATCCTCAGGATTAAAAGCAGGTGCCCTGGTAATAACAGGTGTGGGAGTTACTGTAGGAATCGGTGTAGGCGTAGGAGTTGGTGTCGCAGCCGGGGTGGGTGTCACTGTAGGAATACTGGCCAGTGCTGCTATGGCCTCATCTTTTTTCTGCTGTTTTTCCATAGCCTGTTTCTGTCTGGCCATAAGGATTCCTGCCAGACCTACAAGCAGGAATATAATAATCAATACAATAAGAAGTCTGGTCAGTATTCTTTTTTTTCTGCCTCTTCTGTTTCTCCTGTTATGTTTCGTTTCCGACAAATTATCCGTCTCCTTTTATATAGCGGATATTTTCAAACCGCTTCATCTATTACTTACTTTTTTCCTTAATGATACCTTTTCTGTAAGCTTCCAGAAGCTGGATCAGTTCCTGGATTCTTTCCTTCAGGGCATATCCGGTATCTGTATCTCCAACCAGCAGACGTCTCGGTGTATAACGGACTGCAACACGGTTTGAAGCAATATCTGTTTCCTTTGCAATAGCATCTGCCTTAGATGTAAAGGGCTCATGGGCACAGAGAGTCAGTCCATAGGAATTATAGATCAAAGTATATCCTGCAATTCCCGTAACCTTCCGATAGGCCTTACAAAAACCACCATCAATCACAATTACCTTGCCATTACATTTCACAGGGCTCTCACCTTCACTCTGATGAACAGGAACATGTCCATTAATAATATGTCCCTTTTCCGGATCCAGTCCAAACTCAAGAAGCATCTGGTCCACGATTTCCTCTTTCTCCCAGAGTCTGTAGTATGCATTTTTCTTCTCCTCATGAGTAGCAGGATCTTCAATAAAATACCTTTCAAAAGTACTCATTTTGCTTTTTCCAAACAAAGGAGAATTAGGTGCTGCCCAGATATACCACATAATATCTCTGCCTTTTTTCTGTTCCTCTTTATCTACCGCATAATACGCTCTGCGCACATAGGCTTCCAGAATATCATAAAGTTCCTTACCCTTATAGCTTTTCCCATAGATCTGTACTTCACGGAAGGTTCCATCCTCATTGAGAGGAATGCTTCCATGAAAAAGCAGATTCCCGTTATATGCTTTATAAAGTCCCCCTTTATCAAGAAGAAAAAGGATATGTCTCTGAAGCTTTTCACAATTACGAAAAGCTGAGGAAAGTTTATCCATAACCTCCCTTTCTCCTTCAGTAAGCTCATAAGGATGGTTCCAGTCTACAGTAGGAAAGTTCGTATCCCGCAGTGGATATTCCTTTCCATCCGGCATGACGATCGTTCCCTTTTTCGGATCGATCCTGTGCAGTAATGCCCTGTCTTCCATCTGGAATTCCCTGTGCTTACGCACAAGCTTTCCTTCTAATTTAAACTGGATCACAGCAATGGCCTTATGCATTTTTTTGCCCAATTCTTTTTCCAGAATATTATAATCAGAATTTCCTTTTATGGAAAAAATCTCACAGGAATCTTCTCCGTAAACTTCCATGGCAAAAGTGGCCAGAGGCAGCATATTAATTCCATATCCATCCTCCAGAATATCCAGATTACCATATCGGATACTGTTTCTTAAAACAGTGGCAATACATGCCTGCTGTCCTGCCGCCGCACCCATCCACACTACATCATGGTTTCCCCACTGGATATCCAGGGAATGATATTCCATCAGTCTGTCCATAATAAAATGAGGTGCCGGACCTCTGTCATAAATATCCCCCAGAATGTGCAGATGATCCACAACCAGCCTCTGGATCAATTCTGCCAGGGCAATAATAAAATTTTCTGCCCTTCCAATCTGAATAATGGTATTTACGATCGCATCATAATAAGCTTCTTTATCCAGTACTTCTGCTTTCTCTGTGATCAGCTCCTCGATCACATAGGCATAATCTGCCGGCAAAGCCTTGCGTACCTTGGATCTGGTATATTTGGAGGCAGTTGTCTTACACACCTCGATCAGACGGTAAAGGGTAATCTTATACCAGTTTTCCATATCCTCTTCTTCATTTTTAATCACATCAATTTTATCCTTGGGATAATAGATCAGAGTAGCAAGAGCCCGCTTGTCACTGTTGCTGAGAGTATGTCCAAACACATCATCAATCTTTTTACGCACTGCTCCTGAGCCATTCCTGAGGACATGGGAAAATGCCTCATATTCTCCGTGCAGGTCTGACAGAAAATGTTCCGTACCCTTAGGCAGATTCAGAATCGACTGCAGGTTGATGATTTCCGTAGAAGCTTTTCCTATTGTAGGATAAAGCTCAGCCAGTCTCTGTAAATATCTTAATTCTTCTTTTCGCATATCCATCTCCTTGTTTTCCTGTCTCTTATGATATGTCCAATCTGACACTTGTACAGATCAGTTGGTGAAATCAAACAATGACATCTGATTGGACTGAGGAATATCGCCGAACAATTTCAGGTCATCCATCAGATCAATTACAGTTTTACTAACTTTGGTCCTGTCACGAAAATCATCCTTTGACAAAAATCTGCCCTGTTTGGCAGCATCCACCACTGCATCTGCCGCCTTACCTCCCAGACCATCAATGGTGGCCAGTGCTGGCATCAGTTTTCCGTCTACAATCTGGAACCGCTGGGCCTTGGCAGTATAAATATCAATAGGAACAAACTCAATCCCTCTGGCATACATTTCCTGTACAATACGCATATCTTTTAAAGTATCCTGATCTTTCTTTGAGGCAGCATCTCCTTTTTTGCGTATCTCTGCCATATAATATTCCAGACGTTCTTTTCCCATACACATCAGTTCGTAAGAAAAGGCAGTGGCACGAATACTGAAATAAGCCGCATAATAGGCCAATGGCTGAAATACCTTATACCAGGCAATACGATATGCCATCATAACATAGGCTGCTGCATGAGCCTTGGGGAACATATACTTGATCAGCTTACAGGACCAGATATACCAGTCCGGCACATCATGCTCCTTCATAGTCGTGATCCACTCCTCACGAAGACCCTTGCCCTTACGGACACTCTCCATAATGGTAAAGGCCAGACCACTCTCCACTCCCTTACCGATCAGATAGATCATAATATCATCACGTGTACAGATCGCAGTGGAAATCGTTGCTTTTCCTTCCTGGATCAGTACCTGGGCATTTCCCAGCCATACATCAGTACCATGGGAAAGCCCCGCAATACGAACCAGATCAGAGAAATATTTCGGCTTAGTATCTATAAGCATCTGCATGGCAAAATCTGTACCAAACTCCGGAATTCCCAGACAGCCAAGCTTACATCCCCCTATATCCTCAGGCTCAATGTGAAGTGCCTTCGTGCTGGCAAACAGTGACATCACATCCTTCTGATCCAGTGGAATATCCCTGGCACTGATGCCTGTCAGATCTTCCAGCATACGGATCATGGTAGGATCATCATGCCCGAGTATATCAAGCTTCAGCAGGTTTCCGTCAATAGAATGATAATCAAAATGTGTTGTGATAATATCACTGTTCACATCATTGGCCGGATGCTGAACCGGAGTAAATTTCTCAATCTCTTCTCCCATAGGAAGTACGATAATTCCTCCCGGATGCTGTCCGGTAGTCCTTCGCACACCGGTGCAGCCCTGGACAATACGGTTAATCTCACAGTAACGCTTATGTACTCCTCGTTCTTCATAATAATTTTTCACATAACCAAAGGCAGTTTTCTCGGCAAGTGTACCAATGGTACCTGCCTTGAAGGTCTGGCCCTTTCCGAAAATAACCTCCGTATATCTGTGAGCATTCGCCTGATATTCTCCGGAAAAGTTAAGGTCAATATCCGGTTCCTTATCTCCCTTGAATCCCAGGAATGTCTCGAAAGGAATATCAAATCCCTCTTTCTTCATTTTGGTTCCACATTTAGGGCATATCTTATCCGGCATATCACAACCTGCCATTCCGGAATACTTTCTGACCTCAGGAGAATCAAAATCACTGTATTTACAGTCAGGATTAGGGCACAAATAGTGGGGCGGCAGAGGATTAACCTCTGTAATTCCTGACATAGTCGCTGCCAGAGAGGAACCTACAGAGCCTCGGGAGCCTACCAGATATCCATCTTCATTAGACTTCCATACCAGCTTCTGGGCAATAATATACATTACCGCATAGCCATTGGAAATAATGGAATGCAGTTCTTTATCCAGACGGTCCTCTACAATCTTTGGAAGAGGATCGCCGTACATTTCATGAGCCTTGGTAAAGCAGATATTCTTCAGATCCTGATCCGAATTTTCAATAACTGGTGGAAATTTGTCCGGATGGATCGGTGAAATTTTTTCGATCATATCTGCGATCTTACCTGGATTTGTGATCACCACTTCCTCAGCCTTTTCGCTGCCCAGATAGGAAAACTCATCCAGCATTTCCTCCGTAGTACGCAGATACAGAGGCGCCTGCTCATCCGCATCTGAAAATCCATTACCGGCCATAATGATCCGGCGGTAAACCTCATCCTGAGGATCCATAAAATGTACATCACAGGTAGCTACCACCGGCTTTTTAAACTGTTCTCCAAGCTTCACGATCCGGCGGTTGATCTCCCGGAGATCCTCCTCTGAATTTATCATATCATGCTTTTCATCTGCAAGCATGAACTTATTGTTTCCTATTGGCTGGATTTCCAGATAATCATAAAAATTCACCAATCTGGCGATTTCTGCCTCAGGTGCATTCCTAAGAAGGGCCTGATACAGCTCCCCTGCTTCACAGGCACTTCCTACCAAAAGTCCTTCTCTATATTTTTCCAGCACGCTCTTTGGTACTCGTGGTCTTCTGTGATAGTATTTCAGATGAGACTGGCTGACAAGCTTGTACAGGTTAATGCGTCCCGGTTCATTCCGCATAAAAATAATAGCATGATAAGTAGGCAGTTTTCTGACAGTATCCGTTGAAACTGCTCCCTGCTTATTTAATTCATCCACATCTACGATATCACGTTCTGCCAGCATCTGCACAAATTTCACAAAGATCTCCGCAGTGCACGCCGCATCATCCACTGCCCTGTGATGATTCTCCAGGGAAACACCTACTGCTTTCGCTACTGTATCCAGCTTAAAACGGTTCAATGCAGGAAGCAGAAATCTGGCCATACCTACAGTATCCACATAGGTAAAATCATGAGAAAGCCCCAGTCTGTCACAGTTTTTCATAATAAATCCCATATCAAAGTCTGCATTGTGGGCAACCATTACCGCACCCTTGCAGAATTCCAGGAATCTGGGCAGAACCTCCTCGATGGGAGGGGCGTCCATTACCATACTGTCATTAATACTGGTCAGCTGTTCAATCCGAAAAGGAATGGGAACCCTGGGATTTACAAAAGTAGAAAAACGCTCTGTGATCTGGCCATTCTCTACAAGCACTGCTCCAATTTCGATGATATGACAGGTCAGAGAGGAAAAGCCTGTGGTTTCAATATCAAATACCACAAATTTCCCATCCAGGCTTTGTCCTTTACCATTTGTAACCATACCCTTTAAATCATCTACCAGGTAAGCCTCCATACCATAAAGAACTTTAAAATCCGAATCCTTGGGCACACAACCGCCCCATGCATCAAAGCAGTGGTTTGCCTCCGGAAAAGCCTGAACTACGCCATGATCTGTAATGGCAATTGCCTTGTGCCCCCATTCATAGGCACGCTTTACCAGAGCCTTGGCCTCTGTGACTCCATCCATATCACTCATTTTGGTATGACAATGAAGCTCCACTCGCTTTTGAGGGCTGGTATCCACCCTGGCAGTGGTAAAATTGGCAATCTTCTTAATTCCCGCAATGGAACCGATGGTCAGTTCACTGTCAAAACGGTCAATTGTAGTAACACCGCGGAGCTTTAAAAAAGCTCCCTTCTTTACATGCTCTGTAACCTCAGGCACCTGCTCGTTTCTGAGGAACATTTTTACTACAATACTGTCTGTAAAGTCTGTAATCGGAAAGATCAGGATTGTTTTCTCATTACGGATCTCCCTTGCTTCCACATCCATAACCTGTCCGCGTACAATAACTTCACCCATCTCACCGGTAATAGATTCCAAGGTAATGGGCTCTCCTTCAAAGTCTCTTCCATAAATAACATCCGGATTGCTGTCCCTGCGGAAACCGCCGCGGAAATCTCCTTTTTTGTCTTTCCGCTCTCCAAAGGACGGTTTTTTCTCCTGTTTTACAGATGTCTTGTCTTCTTTTTTGTCTTTGTTTTCCGTCTTCGCCGTCTTTACCTCTTCTGCCGGCTTCTGTCCGTCCTCTTCTTTGCTGCTGTTCAGTTTTGCATGGCGGATAACATTATCTACCTCCTGTGCAATCTGGGCAGCTGCATTTTTCCTGTATCTGCTCTCCTGTGTCTCCACAAAATCCAGTTCCACCTTCAGATCCATGCCACATCTCTCGCAAAAAACCTTGTGGAGATATTCCACCAGAATTTCACTTTTCTCCCTGGCGATTACAGAATCCGGAAGTATCATACGCAAATCATTCTCTCCCGGAAAAGTAATCTGTGCCTGTTTGAACATATTGTACTCAAGCATGTTATAGCTGCGCAGTTCCAGTTCCATACTGGAACGATAAGTTTCCAGAAAGTTCTCCGGGGTATACTGTCTGGACAACCGGAATTTTTCAATAACAGTCACTCGCAGTTCAAGTCCTGAGAAAAGCTGCCTTTCAATCTGGTCCTCCAATTCAAAAATATGTTTCTTGTGGATCCACCGTTCACTTTTTATATAAACCCAGATATGAGTTTTGGAGGGATTACAGGAAACTCTGGTCACAGTGACCATTTCCAGCAATTCCTCCAATTCTTTTTTCACTTTTAAGTTGGGAAATACATCAAAAAAGTCTTTTTCCAAAATAAAATCTCCTTTTTTCAGCCAAAAAACCCTGTCTGAAAAACCATTCCTGTCTTTCCGTTATTTCTGCCAGTTCAGAAGCTCCTGACGCAATGTTTCAAGCAGCTGATCTTCAGGAACCTTCTTTATGATCTCGCCGCCCTTGATCAACAGGCCAACTCCTACACCGCCGGCAATACCGATATCAGCTTCTCTGGCTTCCCCAGGGCCATTTACCACACACCCCATTACAGCCACCTTAATATCCAACGGAATATCCTGTACCATAGTCTCTACCTGATTTGCAAGACCAATCAGATCAATCTGAGTTCTGCCACAGGTCGGACAGGAAACTACCTCTACCCCGCCTTTACGCAGTCCAAGGGTTTTCAGGATTCTCTTTGCAGATTTAATTTCCTCCAGAGGCGCTCCTGTCAAAGATACACGAATGGTATCTCCTATTCCCTGATACAGAATAATCCCCAGTCCCACAGCTGATTTAATATTTCCTGAATATAGAGTTCCTGCTTCTGTAATTCCTACATGAAGAGGATAATCTGTCTGCTGTGCGATCAGCTCATGAGCCCTGGCACACATGAGAACGTCAGAAGATTTGATACTGATCACCAGATTATCATAACCCAGTTCTTCAATAATGTGTACTTTATCCAAGGCACTTTCCACCAGCCCCTCTGCTGTAACACCATGATATTTCTCTACCAGCTCCTTTTCCAGGGAACCACTATTTACCCCTACACGGATAGGAATATTACGTTCCTTTGCTGTATCCACTACTGCCTTGATCCTGTCAGTGCTTCCAATATTACCGGGGTTAATACGTATTTTATCTGCATCATTTTCCATAGCTGCAATGGCCAGACGGTAATCAAAATGAATATCTGCTACCAGCGGAATGTGTATCTGTTTTTTGATTTCTCCCAGAGCCCTGGCCGCTTCCATAGTCGGCACTGCGCAGCGGATAATATCACAGCCTGCCTGTTCCAGGGATAAAATCTGACTGACAGTGGCATCTACATCTTCGGTCTTTGTATTGGTCATGGACTGGATAAGTATGGGATTCCCGCCGCCGATTTTTCTGTTTCCTATCTGAATTACTTTAGTGTGGTCTCTATACATGAAAATAACCTCTTTTTCTTTTTATATCTGACATTGCCCTTATCAGGCAACATCCTCCGGCTTTCAAACAGTTACATTATTTTCGGATTTCCAGCAGTTTGTCCTTCAGCTCATTTTCCATACGACGCATCTCTGCCTCAGCAGCCTTCCGTTTCTCATGGCCTTCCTGCTGAATACGGATCACCTCGTCCAGAGTCTGTATTAAATCTGCATTGGTTTTCTGCAAAGTTTCAATATCTACGATACCACGCTCAGATTCCCTGGCTGTCTCTACAGTGGCTGTATGAAGGGTTTCTGCATTTTTTCTCAGAAGCTCATTGGTCAGATCCGTTACCTGACGCTGAGCCTGAGCCGCTTCTGTGGAATGAGCAATTCCCAGTGCAAGGACCATCTGGCTTTTCCAGAGAGGAATGGTATTCACAATCGTTGTCTGGATTTTCTCTACCATACTTGTGTCATTATTCTGAATCAGACGGATCTGAGGAGCAGTCTGCATAGCGATGGTCCGGGTAAGTTCCAGATCATGAAGCTTCTTTTCAAAACGATTGCATTTTTCCTCCATATCCCTGACTGCCTGGGCATCTTCCGGCTGTCCTGATAAAGCTGCTTTATTCTTCAGTTCTGCCAGTTCACCATTTCTGGTTGCCTCCAGCTTCTGGTTTCCAGCTGCAATATACATGGTCAGTTCTTTAAAGTAGCTCAGGTTCTGGTCATACATTTTATCCAGCATTGCAGAATCCTTCAGAAGGCGTACCTGATGCTCCTGAAGGGCATCTGTTATTTTGCCCACACTTATCTCGGCTTTGTCATATTTGTTCTTCAGATTCTCAATCTTGGAGGTCTGTTTGCGGAAAAATCCAAAAAAGCCCTTATTTTCCTCCTCAGCGCTGAAATCCTTTAATTCTCCAACTACGCTTGAAATCAGATCCCCAACCTCGCCCAGATCCTGAGTCTTTACATTTTCCAGAGCTGCATCTGAAAAATCAGCCATTTTCTTCTGGGTTCCGGCTCCATACTGAAGAATCTGGTTTGTGTTGGTAATATCGATCTTAGCAGCAAAATCATCTACCATTTTCTGCTCTTCCGGAGAGAGGACCGGCATTTTTGCTTTTACTTCCTGCTTTTTTTCAGGCTCCGGCACGGAAACGGCTGTCGGTTCTGTTTCTCCCAGATCAGGATCCAATGTTAAGGTTGGTGCCTCTGTTGGTTCCAATACTAAATTTGCTTTTTCAAAATCCTGCATTTCGTTTCCCATAAGTTCTCTCCTTTTCTATTATGCTTTTGCTGTTATTGCTTCTTCATACGGTTGAAATCATCCTCTGTCAGCCCTTCCTGTGCCAATAGAGTGTGTAATACAGAAATGTCACTGGATACATCCATAGCTGTATCCTCAAAAATAGAATCCAGCAGTTTTTCAAAAGCCAGGTTTAAGGTATCCAGAGATTCTTCAATTTCCTTTTTGGAATTTTGAATATTTTCTCCCTGCACCGGCTGCTTATCCATATCTGCATATGCATTCAAAAGCTTCACTGTAATTGGCAGATAATAGGACATCATTTTTTTCAGATCCGGCACTATCTCCGGATGCTCCTGGGCACGCTCCAGAATACGTTTCACGATCAGCTCCATTCTGGAAATCTTGGCTGATATCATCTCACCGGGAATTGCATCATTGCATTCTCCCAGCTTTTTCAGATAATCATTCCCCTTATCCAGAATCTCCTGTACCTCAGGAGCAGTATTCTGCCTGAGCCTGTCTGCCTCTGCCTGCTTTTTCTGTTCTTCCTGTGTTCTCTGCTCCAGTGCATTCTGTGTGACTGTATACTGTCTGTATGTCTCATTACTTGTGATCAGGCATGTTTCCTGATTATCAATATGTCCCTGGCGAAACCAGCCTCTGGCTATCATTTTTTTGATATCTTTCTTTACAAAATCCACGGGTTTGTCCACAGCAATGGATAACTGTTCAAAATTAGAATAGGTATGATCTCCCAGTATCTGCTGATATCTCTGAAAACGGTTCAGACTTCCCAGTCTGCTTACGCCTGCTGCCAGAAAGCCACCGCCGATAACAGCTCCTGCTGCCAGAAAGCCAATACCGCCGGCTACTATGGAATTCATTTTCGCTACTGTACCGAAAATTCCCAAAACCAGACATCCCAGTCCCATTCCACTGGCCAGGATTCCTCCTGTAACAGACATAAGCAGCCCCTTCACACGGACACCTGTCATTTTCTCATAAAGAGCAGGCATTTCCTTTTTCCCATCTGCCTGAGATCTGGCAGCATCCTGTGCCGCACGCTCCTGCTCTCGCTTTTCCTCAAAAGCTTGTGTTCTGGTCTTCTGCTGTTCTTTCTGCATCCCGGCGTTGGTATTTCCATTTCCAAACACATTATCCAGGCCATTTTTAATGGCTGTGCTTCCGGTCTCTACTGCTGTATTCACTGCCAGATTTACTGCATCATTTACTGTATTTTTTATTTCTTTTGTCATTTTCTGATAGTCCTGGGAGTTTACGCCGTCATCAATGATAGTTTTAAGTCTGTCCCCTAACTCTCCAAATTGATTCAAATTTTGATTACTCATTTTTTCCTCCCATATTTCTGCTATTTATTATAGCGAAATCCTGTCTAAAAAGCAACACGCGGGAAAGCAAAGTACAAACAGGAACAAAAAAAATCCAAAAAATCAAATTCCCCATTGAAGTTAGCAGTCAAAAGTTTTACAATGGTAAAGAGATAAATTACACAAAGTAATGAATGTGAACGGAGGAATTGATATTATGGAAAAAAAGAATATGGACTGGGGCAGCTTAGGCTTCGGTTATGTACAGACCGATTATCGTTATGTATCTAAATTCAAAGACGGTGCATGGGATGCAGGTGAACTTACTACAGATCCTAACGTAACATTAAATGAGTGTGCCGGTGTATTCCAGTATGCACAGACTGTTTTCGAGGGAATGAAGGCTTACACAACAGAAGACGGACATATTGTTACTTTCCGTCCGGATTTAAACGCAGAGCGTATGGCAAATTCAGCAAAAAGGCTTGAAATGCCGGTATTCCCGGAAGACCGTTTCGTTGATGCCATCGTACAGACAATAAAAGCAAATGCAGCATATGTTCCGCCATATGGCTCAGGAGCTACTCTGTATGTCCGTCCTTACATGATGGGTACCAACCCTGTTATCGGTGTGAAGCCAGCTGACGAATATATGTTCCGTGTATTCACTACACCTGTAGGACCATACTTCAAAGGCGGCGCTAAACCGATCACAATCCGTGTCAGCGATTTTGACCGTGCTGCACCTCACGGAACAGGTCATATCAAAGCAGGTCTTAACTATGCAATGAGCTTACATGCAATCGTAGATGCTCACAAGAACGGATTCGATGAGAACATGTATCTTGATGCAGCTACACGTACTAAAGTAGAAGAAACAGGCGGTGCTAACTTTATCTTCGTTACAAAAGACGGTAAAGTTGTCACACCGAAGTCCAACAGTATCCTTCCTTCTATCACACGTCGTTCCTTAATCTATGTTGCCAAGGAATACCTTGGATTAGAAGCTGAAGAAAGAGAAGTATACTTCGATGAAGTAAAGGATTTCGCTGAATGTGGTCTCTGCGGTACTGCTGCAGTTATCTCTCCTGTCGGAAAGATTGTTGACCACGGTAAGGAAATCTGCTTCCCAAGCGGAATGGAGAAAATGGGTCCGGTTATCCAGAAGCTCTACGACACATTAACAGGTATCCAGATGGGCCGCATCCAGGCACCGGAAGGATGGCTGAAAGTTATTGAATAAATAACAGCTGACTGCCGAACAGTTAACTATTACAAAAATATCCCGCAGAATTAGTTTGAACACATTCTACGGGATATTTTTTCTTTTACATCACTGGTTTTTCCAGTTCTGCTTTGTTTCTTCTATTTTTTCCTCTCGTATTTCACGAACTGATATTCCAGGTCAAAATAAGTCTGCTCATCGCTTTCTGCTGTGATCTCCCATTCCTCATCTTCATCCAGATCCGGAAAATGACTGTCTGCCTCATAAACAAAATCAATTTTTGTCACATGGGCTACATCGCAGTATGGAAGCATCTGTGTATATACGCTGTCACCGCCGATGCAGTAAACATCCTCTGAAGGATATTTCTTAACCTCTTCCAGTGCTTCTTCAATGCTGTGTACTACGATCGCACCTTTGGCATCATAGTCTTTATTTTTGGTGATCACAATGTTAGTTCTGTTTTTCAGTGGCAGTCCATTTGGAAAGCTTTCCAGAGTTTTCCTTCCCATAACGACTACTTTTCCACTGGTTTCTTCACGAAACATCTTCATATCTGCCGGGATACTTACAAGAAGTTTATTATCCTTGCCAATTCCCCAGTTCTTATCTGCTGCTACGATAACATTCATTTTATTTTTTCCTCTCTTAATTTATCAGATGGCCACCGGAATATTTTTAATCTGCGGCCATGTTTCATAATTCTCCACGATCAGGTCATCTGTTGTAAACTGATAGAAATCCTTCACTTCCGGATTCAGTTTCACAATAGGTGCAGGGTACGGTTTTCTCTGGATCATATCCTTTACTAACGGAATATGGCGGTCATAAATATGACAGTCAGCCACCACATGAAGCAATTCTCCTGCCTCCATATCACATACCTGAGCCATCATCATAAGCAGAAGGGCATACTGGCATACATTCCAGTTATTTGCTGTAAGAATATCCTGGGAACGCTGATTGAGGATTGCATTCAAAGTCAGCTTATCGCTCCCCGGTGTCTGTGTCACATTAAAGGTCATAGAATATGCACAGGGGTACAGATTCATTTCATGGAGATCCTGATGCACATAAATATTTGTCATGATCCTGCGGCTGAAGGGATTATTCTTCAGATCATAAATCACCCTGTCCACCTGATCCATCATGCCTTCCTTATACTGATGCTTCACACCAAGCTGGTATCCATAAGCCTTACCAATGGAACCCTTCTCATCTGCCCAGCTGTCCCAGATATGGCTGTTAAGATCATGGATATTATTGGATTTCTTCTGCCAGATCCAGAGGATTTCATCCATAGCACTCTTTAAGGCTGTACGTCTGAGCGTCATTGCCGGAAATTCCTTTCTCAGATCATATAGGTTTACCACCCCAAATTTCTTGATCGTATATGCCGGAGTCCCATCCTCCCAGACCGGACGTACCTTTTCTCCCTCAGTACTTGTCCCGTTTTCCAGGATATCCTGGCACATTTTTATAAATACATCATCTGCGTAACTCATTTTCCACACTCCCATATTCTTTATTTTCTCTACTGTTTTGCATATTTCACTGCATTATAGCATTTCTGGCTTTTATACTCAACTGTACTTTCGTAATACCGCTTATTCATGCAGCAGCCACAGCTTCTTCTCCAAACACCGGAATTCCACTCTCGTCACATTTGCGCAGTACTCTCCATCTGCATGGAGTACCATCGGTTTGTCCAGAATCAGCCGGAACGCTTTTTCGTCTCTAATATTAAATCCATTAATACGCTCCTGTTTTGCCGCAACCAGAAATGGAAGCAGGAAAAAAGTCTGCCATTTGGCGATTCCGGATGCACTGCTAAGCGAGAGCAGACCATCCTGCGGCGATGCATGAGGTGCCATGGGAACACCTCCACCTTCAGCAGGAAGATTCATAGCTGCTGCAAAGATCATCCCAGGCAGAATAAATCCCCCATGTTCTGTAATCACTTTTCCATTTGCCGTTTCCATGGTAAAAAGAGACTGCACTGTTAATGCAAGATATGTAAGCTTACCCAGATGGAAACGGTTCAAAACCTGTTTCAGTCTGGAATGAAGTGCTTTTTTGCACACAAGGGCATCCAGCCCAAGGCCGGAACTGATTCCAAAAATCCGTGGCTTCTTACAGCCTTCCCAGCTTACCTGCCCCAAATCTATCCTGAGGAGCTCTTCCCCTCTCTGATCCTTTTTGATACAGGCACATATTTCCTTCAGGCTCTCCTTTGGTGTTTTGGGCAGATTTAGATTTCTGCCAAAATCATTTCCCGAACCTGTGGGAATCACCCCAAGACGCACTTTTTCAAAATCTGTAATACCGTTCAGGACTTCATTAATCGTGCCATCTCCCCCTACCACCAGCAGGTAAACCGGCTCCTCACCTTTCATTGATGAAATACGCTCTGCCAGTTTTGTAGCATGTCCCCGATATTTTGTCATATAAGCGGCATATTTTATTTTGTACCCCCGAAGCAAATACTGAGTTTCATTCCATACCCTGTGTGCCTGTCCGGTTCCCGCTCCGTTATTCACAATAATCTGTATTTTTCTCATTATCCCTCTCTGCCATACCCAATCGTATTTTCCTGTAAATCCGAATACTTATACTATACAATATTTACCTCCCACATACAAGACTTGTCAATTAGGAAATCCGTCTGCACAATATTAGTTACTGTTCACTCCGTTCCCAGCAACATGGTATCCTCATATAATATAAAAAGAGAAGGAAAATCCAGCTTTCCTGCCAAAACTGAATTTTCCTTCTCTTTTATTTATATTTTCCGTAAAATGCCTGTGATGCAGATTCTAAAGTATATTATATCTCAAGAACAAGGAACTGATACCCCTGCAATTCTATCTTATTTCCAACTATAGCTGCATGATCATAGTTATTGATCAAAATTTTCTTACATTCTCCTGCAAGTTCGATTGTCTGTGGTTCTTTCTGATAATTACCCACTACAAGGAGGGTTCTGTCACCTTTGCGATAATAGGCCATCAGGTTATGTACCTCTTCCCATACCGGTTCCAGAGCGCCATATACAACAGTTTCTTTATATTCCGGATTTTTGCGCAGTGCGATCAGCTTCTTATAAAAGCTTCTTACAGAATCCGGATCATTAATCTGGCTTTCAGCATTGATTTTTTTATAGTTTTCATTTACCCTCAGCCATGGTTTACCTGTTGTAAATCCAGCATTTTCACCGTCTGTCCACTGCATTGGGGTTCTGGCATTATCACGGCTGAATCTGGAAACCACCTTCAGAGCTTCATCCTGTGTACATCCGGCATCTAAAGCAACCTTATATTCATCTAATGTGGAAATATCATCTACCTGGTCAATGGATTCAAACTTCACATTCTCCATTCCAAGCTCCTGTCCCTGATAGATAAAGGGAATTCCGCGAAGCATAAAATTCAGACCACCAAGCATTTTCTTACTTGCATCACAGCAGTCACCCTCCGGGATATATCTGCTGACACCACGGGGTTCATCATGATTCTCAATAATATTGGAAACAAAACCAATATCCCCGATTTTTCTCTGCGTGCCAAAGCAACATGCTTTATACTCATCCGGTGTGATCTGTCTGCAGTCATACCATCCCTTCTCAGAGCCTCCACAGATTGTTTCTGCAAAGTCAAACATACTGGAAAAATATCCGTTGTCTCCAATAAAATCAGGAATCTCCTCCGGTTTCTCATTAAAAACTTCGCCTACTGAAAAAGCATCATATTTTTTGAAGGTGCGGTCACGCATCTCTCCCAGAAATTCTCCGATTCCCTGCGCTTCAGCCAGCATATTATGGATACTGCTCAGACCATCCTCACGGTCAGGCTCATAATCATGGAGTGGAAGGGCTTTCTTAATATTAATAATAGCATCAATGCGGAAACCGCCCAACCCTTTATCCAGCCACCAGTTAATGTTTTTATAAACCTCTTCTCTTACCTCCGGGTTCTCCCAGTTCAGATCCGGCTGTTTTTTATGAAATACGTGAAGATACTGCTTATTGGTTCCAGGCAGGTCCTCCCACACTGAACCTCCGAAATAGGATCTCCAGTTCGTAGGCAATTCTCCCTCTTTTTTATCACGGAGATAAAAAAAGTTTCCATATTTTCCATCCGGATCCTGACAAGCCTTTTTAAACCATTCATGTTCATCTGAGCAATGGTTTACCACCAGATCCATAAGAATATACATATCCCTCTTCTTTGCCTCAGCGATCAGCTCATCCATATCTGCCATAGTTCCAAATCGAGGGTCAATATCATAATAATCGGAAATATCATATCCCTGATCAGCTAACGGTGAACGATAGCAGGGTGAAAGCCAGATAATATCAATTCCAAGATCCTTCAGATAGTCCAGTTTCTCAATAACACCTCTCAGATCTCCAATTCCATCACCATTGGTATCATAAAAACTCTTCGGGTAAATCTGATAAGCAACCTTTTCATTCCACCATTTCTTTGTCATTGCAAAAATCCTCCTGTATTTTTATCCAAGTTCTCTTTTTCAATAAACATGATTTTATCAGGATTCACAGAAACTGTCTTATCCTATTTTGATATAAAAATACGATATTTTAACTTTTGCATATTCTATTTATCAGTATTCTCTATTTCATCCAAAGAACGTTTGCGGTATTGCAGCGGCGTTGTTGATGTATATTTTCTGAACTCTCTCAGAAAATTCCCAAAATTGTTATACCCACATTCCAGACAGATTTCCGTAACTGTCAGATCTGATTCCTTCAGATAATGCATTGCTTTTTTTATCCTGTACTCATTCACATATTCCATTGGTGAACGACCGATTACTTTCTTGAAAAATCTACAGAAATACTGCTCATTCATCCCGATCAGCCCTGCCAGATCGCGGATATAAATTTTCTCTTTATAATTTTCCTGTATGTAAGTTAGTGTTGTCTTGATCGTCTCGATTCTGTGGTCATGGTTCTTCTCCGTTACCTCAAACAGATTATTCACAGACAGAACTGCCAGAATCCGCAGCAATGCTGATTTGATAAATAGCTGTCTGGTAATATCGTCAGTAACTGCCTCGCCGTCATAATAATTATCAGGGAAAGAATCTCCGCCAAATACATTTCTGATTTCTTTATAGGATTTTTTTACCAGTTCAAATGCCGAATCCTCCTTACGCAGGCATCTGGGAAACTGAATGCTGCCTATCTGGACCGGCTGGATCAGGTTAGTCTGAATCTGATCCAGTGAATATACCGAACTAAACATATCCATATGGAAAACCAATGCATTTTCCACACACCCGCCATTCTTTTCAACAGATATACTGTGAAGTTCTCCGGGATTAATAAAATAAAAGCATTCCTCTGAAATATAAAAACGCTCCATATTGACTTCCAGGCAAAATTCTCCCCCTGAGAAGTACAGAAGCTCCACTTCCTCATGCCAATGATGCTTCACCATATTCCCTTTCGTTTTTGTGCCTGTCTGATAAAAAGCACAAGGAAAATTCTGAGTACCATGGACACGGATTTCCTTTAAAGTTGATGGTTGTTGATTCTGCATGAAGACACCTCCTGTTGTCCGCAAACAGATGAAAGCTTACTGCCGCCTTATACCGGGCAGCAATAAGCTCATCTGTTTTATCTGGGCCATCTGTCTTCCTTTGACATTAATGGTGCAAACGGTGCATGAGGATGTGTCTGATACCAATACGCAACACTTGCCACATCATCCTGACGCTCGAATAATCCTCTGTATCCAACCCCTATCTGCTGGATTGTAACACGCAGATCCTCATCAAAACAGATTGGATCCTGAATATGCCAGCGGTAGAAGCCTCTCATTGGAGGGCAGTCATCATTATGATAAAAGTTATGAATCAGTTCATCATGAGCAGAGTAATATGGATAACCCAAATATGGTGTATTGTAATTCTGTTCCACAGTTTTTCCGTCCACCTGCTTTGCAAAACTCCAGGAGCCTCCGAAATAATCTTCTGTACCGGTTCCGCAGATTGTAGGATATTCCTCATCTCCGTCAATGTAGAATTTCACTTCGCCTTCTCCCCACCAGTAACGTTCCAAGGTAGTAAGTGCAATATAAGTTCCTACATAGTGTCCTTTTCCCTTTACTCCGTCAAGAATTGTATAATCCTTCTGCTTCTCTGTCAGACGTTCCCTTCTCCACTGTGCATGGAAATAAGTAATATCCTCCGGAAGTTCATCATACAGACAGTAATCTACCTGATAGAAAAATGCAGGGATTTTATTTGCATGCTGATTTTCCAGGGTAATCTTCGCTTTTTTCTTAAATGGCATAGGAAAATAGCAGTTGAATCCTCTGTTTGGCACTACCGCCATAGGTACAGAATTCACAGCACATTCTCTTCCGAATCCACAGCAGAAGAAATCTCCAAGAGGACTTTCCACAGACGGATACTCTTCATCATCCCAGTACATGCGGATAACCAGGTCTCTTAATACAAAACAGTCGGCATCGGTTGTCTTATTATCTACTGTGATCCAGATATGATTGATCTCTCCTGGCCCCTCCATCTCTGCCAGGGTCACAGTCTCACCAGGTTCAATATCATTCAGACAGGGACTTCCTTTTCTGGACGGTCCCAGATGACTTGCTGCCATTCCGCCTTTTCCTTTTTCTCCATGTGGATTCTCTGCATTGATCGCACGGCTTCTGCCATGCTTTGCCAGTACAATACCGCCAAGTCCACCTTCCTCCAGTATTCTTAGCTTTTTCTTGTGTTTCCCCATTGTTCCCTGTATAATATAAACACTGTCTGTAATTATGACATTTTTTCTTATAATTCACAAAAAACAGCAAAACTATACACAGCTATTCAATATCTCACAGCGTAGCAGACCACAGAATAGTTGTCAATATATTTAAAGGAGATTTAAAATGGGGGTATCTGAAAAAACAGCAATTCTTGTTATCAGTTTCGGTACAAGTTATGAGGAAACACGAAAGAAAACGATTGAACAGATTGAAGCTGACCTGCACCATGCATTTCCGGAATATCCGTTATACCGGGCATGGACAAGTCCCCGCATCCGCGCAAAGCTTCAAAAGCGGGACGGAATCCATATCATGGATATTGACGAGGCAATGGCCCAGCTGAAAGCTGACGGAATCCGAAATGTAGTTGTCCAGCCTACCTATGTGATCACCGGATTTGAAAGTGATGCCATGAAGGAAAAAGTCCTGTCCCATAAAGAAAATTTTGATTCTGTCATTATCTGCGATTCTCTGATGATTTCAAAACAGGATAAAGAAGAAGTCTGTCAGGCTATGGTCCGGGAATATCATCCGGAAGCTGACCAGGTTCTCTTATTTATGGGACACGGAACAGAACATGTTGCCAATGAACTCTACCCTGAGATGGATCAGTTATTTAAACATTTCGGTCATTCCAATATGCATATGGGCACTGTAGAGGGAGATTTTTGCATTGAAAGCTTCCTTGATGAATTAAAAAAGCTTCATCCTGAGCATATTCATCTGGCACCTTTTATGATTGTTGCCGGAGATCATGCAACCAATGATATGTCCGGAGAGGACAGGGATTCCTGGAAAAGCATCCTGGAAAAAGAGGGATATTCTGTTACCTGTACCCTGAAGGGCCTTGGCGAAATCCAGGCTATCCGGGACATCTTTGTCCGCCATACAAAAGCCGGGCTCCACAGCCTTTTCAGGGTACAGGCATAAACTATTTTCTTTTACACTTTTTTCGTTTTTTCTTCTTTTTATTGGGATTATTGAGCACTGACCAGCAAAAAGCCTGCACTAACAGGATTCCGATCAATGCTCCTGTACTGTCAATACACACATCCTTTACAGCCGGTGTACGTCCGCCTACAAAGGACTGGTGATATTCATCCAGTCCCGCAAAACCTACGCAGACAATACCGGCAAGGATCATCAGCCAGATTCCTCTCACACCATACACATATAAAGGAAAGGAAATTGCAATAGCCAGTAGGAAATATTCTGTCATATGGGCTGCTTTCCTTACATAATAATGGATGCCGTCCGCCTCATAAGCCAGTTCCTCATAGCCTTTTCCCTCATTCAGCACTTCATTCTTGGTCTCCACAATAGTATAACTGATCTGATAGCTCAGATTACCGGAAATATCTCCGGTCTGTGCTGAAAAAGAATAGATCAGAATCATCAGCAGAATGGCCGGTGCAAAGGAAAAGGGTTTCAACAATGTAATTAATATTTTCATTCTGTCTTTTCCTTATCTGCCACAGGCTCTGACTCCTCATCTGCAAGCCTCTGAGTCAGATTTGCTCTCTGGGCAATACTCATAGAACGATCTGTCAGTTGTCTGTCTTCTGATTTCAGTTCTCCGCCTGCTGCAGCTTCTGTACCTGCTCTGCCAGCTGCTTCTCCTGCTTCCTTCAGTTCTTTCACCTTGCCAGACTTTAATGCATTTCTGGCAGCTACAAAAGTAAGTCCTGCTCCAATGGCCAGAAATGCAATTCCTGCAATCATAAATCCCATCTGACTTCCTTCTTCACCATTGATAAAGCCTTTGCACAGACTAAATCCCGTATACAGAAGATAGATTCCTGCCAGTCCCCAGAGAAGCATCCGTCTTCCGGAAGCCTTTTCCTGTTCCCCGTTATCCTCTTCTGTTGAATTCTCTGCCTGAACCTCCTCCGGCAGATTCTCATTTTTCTGTTCTTCCATAATCAGTCTCCTTAAAATCCTTTCTTACGCATATAAGCTGCAATATCTCTGTAAACCTGTTCCTTATTGATCTCATTGAGGATCTCATGACGCATTCCCGGATAAAGCTTTCCCTTTACATCCCTGTATCCAGCCCTGCGCATTGCCCTTACAGTTTTGGCAAAATGCCTCACATCTATCAGGCAGGGATCCTCTGCTCCGCTGATAAACAGCACCGGCATAGACGGATTTGTGCAGGAAAAACCTTCCACATCATATGCCCGCCTCATCAGTTCAAACAAGGCCAGATATCCATCATCTGTAAAAGTGAAGCCGCAAAGTTGAGAATCCTCATATTCCCTGGCCACCTGAGGATCTGAACAAATCCAGGCAGTACAGTTTTTGTCCTTGCGAAACTTCAAAACACCGCTTCCGAAAGATAGAGTCTCGATCAGCTTGCTCCTGTGGCGCGGTCCAAATAATGCTTTCTCAGTCTTTGCAATAGCTACTCCTAACGGCCAGGCCGCATTATAGCTTGGTGAACCACAGACAATCAACATATCCATACAGCTATCGTGTTTTGCCGCAAAGGCACGGACTGCAAGAGAACCCATACTATGTCCCATAAGAATCAACGGCAGATCCGGATACTTTGCTTTCAGTCTGCGGTTTACAGTTCCAATATCCCGCAGCATCGCCTGAGCGCCCCCTCCATAAGTATATCCCAGATCCTCCACAGCTTTTACACTTTTGCCGTGTCCTCTGTGGTCATGGATCACTACAAGATAACCAAGCCCTGCCAGATATTCCATAAACGGAAAATATCTCTCTTTATGCTCACTCATGCCATGAACAAGCTGTACTATCGCTCTATACGGTTTCTGGTCAGGAATCATAGCTGCTGTGGAAATACTCAGCCCATCTGCTTCCGACACAAAAGCTCCTTCATACCTCATAATCCCACTCCTCTCCATAAAATAATCTGCCTGCACACAGCCAGATTTACCTTTTGTAATTATTGTTCACGCTAATTATTGGTTACCGTAATTATAGGTAAGATATTTGCTATTGTCAACTTCTTCTGCTATAATGAAATTACGTATATATTAATCATGGGTTACTGAGAACAGCAACCCATCCTAATATCAGGAGGAACTATGAGTAAAAACACAAAAAAGAGCCATATTGGACTGATTATTTTTATTATCATTCTGGTTCTTGCAATTGCAGGAGGCGCAGGATTCTATTTTTATCAGCGCCAGCAGCCCAAAAAAGCAGCAGAAAAATTCCTGTCCAGTATGCAGAAAATGGATTTTAATACAATGGAATCCATGCTTCAGAGCAGTGATCTTTCAGCCCTGGATAATGCAGACATCCGCAACGCCGCATATACAGATTTCTTTACGGCCATCAACAAAAAAATGACCTATAAAATCACAGGAAACCGTTTCAGACTCCAGGATGGCACTGCTTCTGTTACCGCCCACATTAAATATATTGACGGTACCAGTATTTACAAAGAAACCATTACTGAATTTCTCCGTCAGATTGTTTCCAGTGCTTATGCAGGCAATAAGCTTACAGAAGAAGAAACTCAAAAACAGCTTGCCACTATTCTGAATGAAAAGGCAAAGGAAAGTAAAACGGACGAATATTCTGAAGCAGACATCACTTATCCGGTGATCAAAACAAACGAAGGCTGGAAAATTGTTTCCTTGGATGATGAAACTGTCAAAATTATGTCTGCGAATTTCAAAAATGTTGAAGAAGAAGTTAATAATTCCATCAACAACATGGGAAACTCCGATGGATCTGATGTAGCTTCTGTACCAGAAGCTTCCGAAAGCGATACTCTGGATCTGACCACCGACAAATTTACTATAAAATACAAAAAACACACAGTAACCAAGGATTTTGCAGGAGATCCCTGTGTTATGATTTACTATGATTATACCAATCGTGCATCCGGTACTTCCAGTGCTATGGTAGATGTAAGCATGAAAGCCTACCAGCATGGTGAAGTATGTGATGCTGCCATCCCCGAGACAAACGATGATGCTATTGATCATTTCACAGCGGAGATCCAGCCCGGACAGACTGTAACCGTATGTCAGGCATTTTCTCTGAAAGATGAGAGTGATGTAACAATTCAGGTACAGGAAGCATTCAGTATGGATTATGACACCACCTCAAAACAGATTTTAAAAATCAAATAAACTTCAAAAAAAAGCTCCGGAACAAAATTCCGGAGCTTTTTCAGAGCGATAGACGGGGCTCGAACCCGCGGTCTCGACCTTGGCAAGGTCGCGCGTTACCAACTACGCCACTATCGCGTAAGCGGGTGATGGGAATCGAACCCACGTATCCAGCTTGGAAGGCTGGTGTTCTACCATTGAACTACACCCGCATTTTCAGTTAAGAGCGATAGACGGGGCTCGAACCCGCGGTCTCGACCTTGGCAAGGTCGCGCGTTACCAACTACGCCACTATCGCATAAGCGGGTGATGGGAATCGAACCCACGTATCCAGCTTGGAAGGCTGGTGTTCTACCATTGAACTACACCCGCATTTTGGTGCCGTTGATACATTTCTTACGCATCAACGGACTTTATTATATCTTATGAAAAAGCATTTGTCAACACTATTTTTATTTTTTTTGTATTTTTTATATTTTATTGACATCTGCTACAATTCTAATTATCCCAATCCCATACATTGGCAGCTTCCACAGCACTTCTGGGTTTCTTGATCACAAGCTCCGGACTCTTGGCACTGACCTTGGTATTTGCCGGAATAGACTCTGTAATAAAAGTATTACCTCCGATGATCGTATTCTCTCCGATCACGGTCTCCCCACCAAGTACAGAAGAATTTGAATAAATCGTTACATTATCCTTGATTGTCGGATGTCTCTTCACATTGGCAAGCAATTGTCCCTGGCGGGTAGAAAGTGCTCCAAGTGTCACACCCTGATACAGCTTTACATTCCTTCCGATTTCAGTCGTTTCACCAATTACAACGCCTGTTCCGTGGTCAATAAAGAAATACTCTCCGATGGTCGCACCCGGATTAATATCAATTCCTGTATAACCATGTGCATATTCTGACATGATCCTGGGGATAAACGGCACATTCTCCAGATAGAGAACATGGGCAAGTCTGTATACATAGATTGCATAAAATCCAGGATAGGAGAAAATAATCTCCTCCTTGCTCTTTGCAGCAGGGTCACCATCAAAGCCTGCCTGTAAATCAGTAAGAAGCGTGGACTGGATATCCGGTACACTTACAAAAAAACGCTCTGTAATCTGCTCTGCCCGTTCTTTTGCCTGCTGCAGGGGCTCGCCCTGATATAAAAATGCAACCTTAATCTGTTCCTGCAAGCAGTCATACAGATCATTCAGGCGATATGCCACATAATGTTCCGGAAACACACTGGCACTGGAATCCACACTGAAATATCCGGGAAAAATAACGGATCTCATATCTTTAATAAAATCAATAATTTCTTTCTTATTGGGAAGAGGATTTCTGTTTTCTCCCAGAAAAAGTTCTTCCTTACGGTAAGTATCTGTCAGCTTATCCACAGCTTCCAGAATTGTTTTCTTTTTGTCTGTCATGATCATCACCTGTTTACTTTCCTTACAACTGCATTTTGTTATTATCTTATTACAGTAAAACCAATTCGTCAATAAAAAAAGAATTGACCTTTTCGCAGATTCCTTATATAATGAAAAACAGTTCCGGTTACGCTGCGGAACTGTTTTTCATCTTAATATGGAGATGTACCCAAGAGGCTGAAGGGACCGCACTCGAAATGCGGCAGGCCGGGCAACCGGTGCGAGGGTTCAAATCCCTCCATCTCCGCTTTTATCTTTTCCTGCTCTGTAGCAGGATTTTTTATTTCCATTTTTCTATCCATCATCAAAAAATATTTATAATAAATGTACAATGGACTTGACAATCGTTGCTTTTATATGTATAATTGCAACAGTAAACGAAATTTACATATAAGTTCATAGGGGATTGGTCAAATGGTATGATAGGGGTCTCCAAAACCTTTGGTGGGAGTTCGATTCTCTCATCCCCTGCTCTTAAAAAGTGCTCGAAAGCCTTGTATTTACTGGCTTTCGAGCACTTTCGTTTTTTGTCAAAATCAAATCTGTTAAAACTTGATTTTCTGTCTTAAATGATAATAGGGATGGGTAGGTGATCCAAACAGAGTTCCATACATATTGTCATAATAAAGGCCATTGATCATAACAAAAGCATGATCCTCCAAAGCAGTGATCACATAAGGTTCATAGCCCAATTCTTTGGCAACTGCTGCCAGACAGCTGGATACGCCATAGCAATTTCCGGTAAGATTTGTCTGAAACATATCCAAGGCATATTTATATACCCATGTTTGTGTTTTAAATTCAGCCTCTGTTGGGCGTTTCCAGGGAGTATATTTTGTATACCACATAATATAGTTAAAGCAGGCACGAAGCTTCTGGTAGTTATTCATATTCTTGGTGGTATGCGCTGCAATAAACTTTCTGACTTCTTCTCCCTCATTCATTGTTGTCTAGCCTCCTTAATCTATCCTGTGTCTGACTTACTTTGCCGCATTGTCATTGTAACTCCATAGGATAGATTTTGCAATCAGAACAACTGCTAAGTACGGATATCTTATTTGAAGTAAATTACTCATTCACCGGATTCACATGAACCATACAATGTTTTACGTCTTTAAAATTCTTCTCTATACTATGATGAACATTTTCTGCAATGTCATGTGCCTCATTCAGTGGAATCGTTCCATCTGCTGAGATTTCAATGTCTACATACATCTTGGAACCGAAAAGTCGTGTCTGGAGAAGGTCGATACCCTTCACTCCTTTCACTCCCAGGATCACTTCTCTCATACTCTCTTCTGTTGCCTCATCGCAGGAATGGTCAACCATCTTATCAATAGCATCTCTGAAAATATCTACCGATGCTTTCACGATCAGTACACAGATTGCCACACTGGCAAGTGGATCAAGAATCGGGAATCCAAGTCTTGCACCAAGGATACCGATAAATGCACCAACAGAGGACATTGCATCTGAGCGATGATGCCATGCATCTGCCATCAGTGCGCCAGAGTTTATTTTCTTCGCAGCACTTCTGGTATACCAGAACATCCATTCCTTCACTACAATAGAAACTACTGCTGCAACCAGTGCCAGAGTACCCGGAATCGCGATATCCTTTCCTGAAGTACTTTTCATAATGTTCTGGATACCACTCATGCCGATTCCGAAACCGGTTGCCAGAAGCAGGCCTGACAAAATAATAGAAGATACACATTCCATCCGCTCATGTCCATACTGATGCTCTTTATCGGATTTTTTGCTGGATAAATTCACGCCCACAATTACTACAAATGTACTTCCCACATCAGATGCTGAATGGATTGCATCTGAAATCATGGCACCGGAATGCGCCACAATTCCGGCGATCAGCTTAAACAATGAAAGTAAAAGGTTTACAGCAATACTCACACCGGATACCTTCATTGCCACCTTATGTTCCCATGCCGGTTCTTCTTTTTCTGTTTGTATGTTACTGTTTTTCTGTGATGACATTGATGTCATGTTTAACTTTTTTGACTGTTCCATAACCAAAACCTCCTATATTCTTCTGAAAACAAAAAGACACACCTGCGGAACATACACTGTCCCACAGATATGTCTGAAAATTTTCATATCTGTTGCCGCTTCACGCGGCCCGGCCCCATGCCCTTAATCACCTCGGGCATCGCCTGCTCAGTTTGTACTGTTGATCTCGCATTCTGTTGAATGTAATGCAGTGCAAAGAGAATATAAATATTTTTTCTGATAATACACTATAGTATATTGGTTAGTCAAGCCAAATGTTATTGACTGTTTTATCATTATGATACAATATTCTGCAGCCATACCCCCTTCTTAACCAGAGCAAATCCGATTACACATTTGATCAGATCTGCCAACTGTACGCATGCATAAATCACAAGCACATGAATCCCTGTATAACGACTCAGTACAAAGGCGATCGGCACACTGATGCACCAGATAAACACACTGTCAAACAGGAACGTAATGATGGTCTTTCCACCGGAACGCAGGGTAAAGTAGGTTGCATGCAGGAATGCATTCTGCGGCATAAAGAATGCAGTGATCATAATCAGATACTTCGCCAGCCCCCTGGCTTCCTGATTGGTATTATAAAGCATTGGAAACAGCGGAGCCATAATAAACATGACAATTGCGACCCCTGTACAGCACATTACTGAGAAGGCAATCATCTTGTTATCTGTGTCTCTCGCTTTCTTCATATCTCCCGCTCCCAGAAGCTGTCCTACAATGATTGCCACGGAATCTCCCAGGGCAATAAACACAATATTAAACACATTGTTGATAGTATTGGAAATATTCAGGGAAGCAACCACATTCAGCCCTCGAACCGAATAACACTGTGTCAGCATAGCCATAGCTGAAGCCCATAAAGTCTCATTAAATAACAGCGGAGTTCCCTTGATCAGAATTTTCTTTGTCAGATTTGCAGGAACCTTAAGCGTGCTATACAACCCTTTTGCAAAGGGATTCTTCTCCGTATGCCTGTGTGTCCAGCTGATTACAATTGCAGCCTCCACATAACGTGACAACACAGTTGCGATTGCCGCACCTCTCACGCCCAGTCTCGGGAAGAAAAATACACCATAAATCAGCAGGTAATTAAATAACAGGTTTACACAGATTGCCACAACTCCTGCTTTCATAGGAAGAACCGTCTCTCCGCACTCTCGCAGAGTACTGGAATAAATCTGCACCATCATAAAAGGTGGTAATCCCAACAGCATAATATCCAGATACTGTTTTCCATAATTCAGTGTATCTGCAATCTGCTGCGCAGTTCCATCCCCCTGCAGATACATACTGATTAGATTCTCTCCAACCGTCAGAAGCAGCAAAGTCGTCCCGATGGTCAGGATCACAGCCATCCATAACTTGTACCTGAATGTCTGCCGCACTCCTTCATTATCCTTCTGTCCAAAGTACTGTGCTGTAAAAATCCCTGCCCCGGATACTCCTCCGAAAATACACAGATTATAAACAAAAATCAGCTGATTCACAATGGAAGCCCCTGACATCTGCTCCGTACCGATCCGTCCGATCATAATATTATCCAGCAGACTTACGAAATTTGTAATTCCATTCTGAATCATAATCGGCACAGCCACAGCCAGAACCATCATATAAAACTTCCTGTCACCGATAAACTTCTTACGAAACGATAACCTTTCTTTTGTCCTCTCCATAATTTTTTCCTCATCCTTCTTCATAAAAAGAGACTGTCCAAAGACAGTCCTCGCCCTAAGCGTTATATCACCTACAATACTATATATTCCTCCCTATTTCAACCCCATCTTTTTATTTTTTCTTCTCATAAATACTCTATACACCAAAAAAGCATTTCAGTCTGCTGTATGATGCAAAACTGAAATGCTTTTCATTTTTTATGCTGCCTGTTCTTTTTTCTTACCGGTAACTGTAAGCAGATGACTCTTGATCAGTACCGGACGTACTGCATTGTAGATCACTGCTACCAGGATCACAGAAACTACTGCATTGAATAATGTGGCTACAGCACTCATTTTTGCAAGTGCCTGTGCCAGTTCCTGAGGCTGTCCGAGAATATACTGTTTGTAGAAATATCCTACGATCGGATCTGCCACAACATTAAACGCAAGACCTGCTACAGAAGCGATCACACTCCATTTGAAAACATATTTTTTATCTGTGCTTTCATTGATCTTTGCAATCTTATGTGCTACCAGACCTGTGATCAGACCAATACAGAATTTCAGTACAAATGTCTTTGGTGCGCCTGTGATATACACAGGATCCATCAGGTCTGCAATTCCCATTCCGATGGCACCGGATAATCCACCGTATACACCGCCGATCAGAAGTGCTGCCAGTACGCAAAATGCATTTCCAATATGGATGGATGTTGCATCACCGCCCGGTACAGGAATCTTAATCTGCAAGAATGTAAAGGATACATAGCATAATGCAGCCATAAGAGCTGTCTCTGCAAGTTTTGTAATTGTGCTGTTCTGAGTATTCATAATAACTGTCCCCTCTCGTATGATCTGATAGAAGGCTCATATCAATAAGTCAGATTACTTGTTTGATTTTCGCTATCAGATATTTTATATATTGACGCATCAATATGTTGAAGTTATCATACGCGAAATGTGTCATTATTTCAATGACCAATTTTTCGAATTTTTTAGGGGTCAGATTGAATATTATGCAAAAAAGCCCTCTGTCTGCATGCTGCTCACATGAAAACAGAGGGCTTCATTATTCTATTCGGTTAGATCCTTGCTACGCCTGATTTTCTTGCTGCTTCTGCTACAGCTTTAGCTACAGCGTCTTTTACACGTGGGTCAAAGGCTGCCGGAAGAATATATTCCGCTGTTAATTCTTCGTCGCTTACCAGACCTGCGATTGCATATGCTGCTGCAACTTTCATTTCATCGTTAACATCTGATGCTCTTGCGTCCAGTACACCACGGAAGAGTCCCGGGAAGCAGAGTACGTTGTTTACCTGGTTCGGATAATCAGAACGTCCTGTGGATACCACTGCTGCTCCTGCTGCTTTTGCTTCGTCAGGGAAAATCTCAGGTACCGGGTTTGCACATGCAAAGATGATCGGATCTTTTGCCATTGTGCGGACCATATCCTGTGTCAGTGTTCCAGGTGCGGATACACCGATGAAGATGTCTGCGCCTTTGATCACTTCTGCAAGAGTACCTTTCTCTTTGTTGAAGTTTGTGATCTTAGCCATCTCTTCTTTAATCGGGTTTAATCCTTCTCTGCCTTCGTAAATCGCACCTTTTCTGTCTGTCATGATTACATTCTTAAGTCCCATGGACATTAACAGTTTGATGATAGCGATACCTGCTGCACCGGCTCCGGAAGTAACGATCTTCACTTCGTCAAGCTTCTTTCCAACCAGTTTCAGCGCGTTGATAACACCTGCAAGTGTGATAACTGCTGTTCCGTGCTGGTCATCATGGAAGATCGGAATATCACAGCATTCTTTCAGTTTCTTTTCAATTTCAAAACATCTCGGTGCGGAAATATCCTCGAGGTTGATTCCTCCAAAGGATCCGGCCAGGAGGCTTACTGTCTTAACGATCTCATCAACATCTTTACTGCGGACGCAGAGCGGAATCGCGTCTACACCGCCAAATTCTTTAAAGAGTACACATTTGCCTTCCATAACAGGCATACCTGCTTCCGGTCCGATATCTCCCAGTCCAAGTACTGCAGTTCCGTCTGTTACAACAGCAACTGTATTCCAGCGTCTTGTCAGATCATAGCTCTTGTTTACATCCTTCTGGATCTCCAGACAAGGCTGAGCAACACCTGGTGTGTAAGCAAGGCTTAAAGCATCTTTGGAATCTACTTTGGCTCTTGATACAACCTCAATTTTACCTTTTAACTCATAATGCATTTTTAAAGATTCTTTTGCGTAGTCCATTTTGTTTTGGCTCCCTTCTGCACTCTTTTTTTGAGACGCCTACATTGTAACATTAACTTGGCTCAGATTCTACTGTTTTTCTGACCTTTTTTTATCAAAATAACTAAAACATCATCTTTCTGCAGAAAATTGTGAAGATGCTGTTTCAGTTACGGGACTTTATCATCTGATATCAAGGGCAAAAAGAAGCTTTATATCATTATTTATCTGTATCAAAATGTACTTCTGTGCCGGCAACTGCCCGTTCGTCCAGGAGCTGTTTGAAGGTCCTGGTCTTTGCTTTTTCTTCGTAGTCATCGGACCAGTAGTAGCCTTTCAGCTCGTCCATATACTCATAGTAATCGCAAAGATAGATATATACTGTGGAAACATCTCTGTCCTGTATTGCATATGTGTCCGCATTACTGTTTTCCACTCCGCCATATGGCATGATATCTCCATTGGCATCCAGCATAACAGCAAAATATTTTGTTTCCGGATCCTGCATTTTCATAGTGATCTCAAATGGTGTTTTCGTAATGGAGAGAACACCATCTCCATTTTCATCTACCACATTTACATCCTTTTTAACCGTATCGGAAGTATTTTTCTCTACATCTACGCTGAACTTCCAGTCACCCTTCAGTGTCCATGAGTTATATCTGTTATTACCTTCTTTTGCCTCAGGATACCGTTCAAAATACTCATTCCACATCTCAGTGTAAAACTGATATTCCAGATTCTTCTGCTCTTCTGTCAGACTCTCATAATCTGCATCGTCTGTGCTGATTCCATGCTCTGCCATTTTCTGATTATATTCATCCCGCAAATCCTGAGGGATATCCGGAGTGGTATCCTGATCATCCGGAAGAGTACCCACAATATCTTTCAGATCCAGCTCCATGGTAAACCGGTCAGGTACTTTGATGTCTTTGACATAATCACTGATTGCCGGACCTCCCACCTGAGGAAGCTTCGCATCACTGTATTCATCCATTCCCAGTGTCTGGGCTAACTTGTCAAAACTAAAATCCTCAGAATCTACATCAATCCCTTTTTCTTTGAAAAATGCATTACGCACTTTATAAAATTTTGTCCATCCTGCATCATCCACTGTCATATCTTCCACAGGAATACGCAAAACTCCTGCATAGGTGTTATCATCCAGCATTTTTCCATCCAGATAAACATTGAACAGATTACTTTTTCCATCCATATAATCATATTTCACTGTAGAATTTTCGCTGAGCTTAACATTGGGTTTTCCATCAGATGTAATGAAGGTATCCGGGAATTTGTCCTCTGTATGGATTGTCATGGACAGGTACAGAGCCATTTCATTACAGTATACTTCTGAAAGCGTGACAGTTGTTCCATCTACTGTTTTACTGTATGATTCATTGTCTTTCGTTTTATCTGCATTGTTATTTTCTGTTGTATTCTGATCCTCAGACTGTGCATTTTGAGAATTACTGCTGCTCTCCTGACTTCCATCAGCATCTGCAGACAGTGTATCTTCTGCAGATGCTGTCAGCTGCTTTGCGTATTTCGAATAATCACCATAAAATCCCAGGGAATTGCCGAGCTGCTTAAACACATTTCCGACCAGAGGAATGTTCTCTGCAAATGCAGGATTTGTGATACACACTGCGGAAAACACAGCTGCCGCTGCGGTCAGTCCCAAAGCTGTTTTGTACACTGTTTTGAATTTCTTATGCGATTTTACTGTTCCTGTGGATTTCTTTCCGGAACTTCTTGTTGATTTTTCTGTTGATTTCTCTGGCAATCTTTGCACAATATTCTCTGCATTTTCCACATTTTCAGAAGCTGCTGCCATTTCCCTGATTCTAGCAAATGCTTCGTTTTTTGCATCTTCTGCCTGCTTTGGCAATGGAAAATCTGCCTGCATGATTTCCTCTATCGCATTATCATTTCTGTTATTCTTTTCTTTATCAAAATCCAACTTCTTCGCCATAATCACTTCATCCCTTTCTTGCACTTACCGTTATACTTCCTGCTGTTACCGAGCCTGTTCTCATATTTCCATTCTGGTTTTCCGCAAGCTCTTCTGTTATACCTGTAAATTCTCTGTTTTTCTTTTTCTTCTGCTGCAGTCTTTCCTTCTGAATATTATCTTCTGCTGAAGTATATTCCTGCTTTAGCTGCACCCGGGCCCTGACCAGTCTGGTTTTTACTGTGTTTTCATTCATATTTAATATAGAAGCAATGTCTGCAATCCGAAATCCCTCTACATAATACAGAACCAGTATGATCCTGTAGGATTCGTCCAACATTCCAAGCATTTCCTTGAACTCAAATTCCTCAATGGACATATCCTGTCCGGGGACTTCCGGAAGTTCTTCGGCTCTGTTGAAGTTTTTGTAGTGTCTGTGGATTTTATTGCATTCATTGATCAGGATCCTGATCATCCAGGTTTTGAAATATTCCGGATTCTTCAGTGTATGTATTTTTTCAAAGCAGGTAAGTATGGTATCCTGCATGGCGTCTGCGGCATCCTCATCATTATCAAGGATTCCCCTCGCCACCTTGTACATTGCCAGAGAATTCTTTTCCATCAGTTCCAGAAATGCATCCGCATCTCCTGAGATGGAGCGTTTTACCAACTGTATCAAATGCTGATCCTCCTTGCTTAGAGTTTTATGTGTTACTGTTTACTTCATGTCCAGTAGCTCTTATGTTTTTACAAATATGTTTCATTCGAATGAAGCTTTGTTGTTTTGTTTTACACTTATTAGATGGGGAATTATAGAGAAAAGTTTCATATCTTTTAAATAAATTTTCAGATACCAGCTTTTTTATATTTATTATAACTTGTCATTCGCATATAATTGTAATACAAACAAATTATAATCCCTGAATTTTCCTACAAAAAAACCGGCACATTTCTGCACCGGTTTTTTTCACTCATAATCTTTCTTAACGTTTTCTTTTTATTCTTCAGCATTCAGCCTCTTCTGATACATAGACTGGAGCAGGAATTTTCCTGTCTCTGTTTTGAATACTTTTTCCAGCATGTTTCTCACATTGTTTCCGGAAAAATTACTCTCATCTGCATTTACCAGATAATCTGCCTCTATCATGATCTGATAATCAATACCGTCGATTCCGGTTATTGTATGATGATGACTTACAATATAAGAAACACGATCTACAAATTCTTTCGGCAGATCTGAATCTGCGAAAAACTCCTCTATCAGTGCCGCACTTTCTTCCTCCTGATGCTTACCGTTGGCATTTCCGTATTTTGCTCTGCAGAGAGGGCAGGCAATATCATGGACAACTGCAGTCACCTCCACCAGCTTCTGCTGCTCCGGTGACAGATTTTCGCCCTCTGCGATTGTTTTTGCATATGCGTATACTTTCATGAAATGGTTGATGTCATGAAGATCTCCCTTGGAATACTCTACCATTTTCTTTACAACTTCTGCTACTGTCATGCTTTATTCCTGCCTTTCTCTTACGAATATAGTTACTTGTTCACTCCATTCTCAGTAATCAGGGTTATCTTATTCTGAAAAACAGCAGAATCTTTCGATCCTGCTGTTTACAATTATCAATTATTTGCAAAGTTCCTCTGCCATAGCCTCAATCTCCGCTTCGTTTGCTTCGCTTAAGGAAGAAGTGATCTTTACATTATTTTCAAGCCATGTGATATTTTTGCTCTTTTCGAACATTCCCTGCATGATTCTTGCTGCTGCAGGTGCCCAGCTTCCGTTTTCGATGAGACCAATGGTACGGTTCTGGTAGCTGCGTTCTGTCAGATTTTCAATATAAGTACGCATGAATGGGAAAATATCTCCGTTATATGTAATAGTTGCAAGTACCAGTTTGCCATAGCGGAACGCATCTTCCACTGCTTCTGCCATGTCATCTCTTGCAAGGTCAAATACAGTTACTTTCGGGCATCCTTTTTCTTCCAGTTTCTGTGCCAGAAGTTCTACTGCTTTCTTTGTGTTACCATATACAGATGTATAGGCGATCACAACACCTTCGCTCTCTACTTTGTAGGAGGACCAGATATCGTATTTCTCAATGTAATGTCCAAGGTTCTCTGTGAGGATCGGTCCATGGAGCGGACAGATTGTCCGGATATCCAGAGTTGCTGCTGCTTTCAGGAGTTTCTGAACCTGAGCTCCGTACTTTCCAACGATTCCGATATAGTAACGACGTGCTTCGCAGTCCCAGTCTTCCTCCACGTCAAGTGCTCCGAATTTACCGAAACCGTCTGCTGAGAACAGAACCTTATCAGTACTGTCATATGTAACCATAACCTCCGGCCAGTGAACCATTGGTGCAAATACGAAAGTCAGCACATGTTTTCCAAGTGTCAGGCTGTCACCGTTTGCAACCACCAATTTCTTTCCGTCCAGATTCAGGTTTCTGAAGAAATTTCCCATCATAGTGAAGGTCTTGGTATTTGCAACTACGGTTGTATCAGGATATGCTTTCATGAAGTTCTCGATATTTGCGGCATGATCCGGCTCCATATGCTGTACTACCAGATAATCCGGTTTCGCACCGTCCAGGACTTTGGCTACATTTTCAAGCCATTCATCTTTGAAATTAGCATCTACAGTATCCATAACTGCAATCTTTTCATCCATGATCACATATGAGTTATAGGACATACCGTTTGGCACTACATACTGGCCTTCAAACAGATCTACCTGATGATCATTTACACCTACATAATAAATATCATTTCCGATTTTCATGATAAAATGTTCCTCCTTAGCGATATCAGAACCGGTAAAATCCGGTTAAAAATTCCAATTTTTCATTTCTGAACCTATTATATCCACATTCATATCGTTCGTCAAGTTTCATTTTATCTCTAAAATTTCACCCCTTAACTCATATATAAAAAGTAATACTGTCGTTTTATTTAATACCTATTCTGGTAAAATTCCATATTCCTTATATAACCGTTTTCGAGTCTCTGCATTTGTCACAGCAGACTGTATTTCTGCACTTCTTCCATCCATAATCAGACGATTAAGCAAAGTGCTTAATCGTTCTTCGCCGATTGCTTCTCCAATTGCTTTTGCCTCTGCTTCCGCCTCTTTTTGAAGCCGTTCGAGCCTTTCAGATTCCAGTTCAAGAACTTTTCCACCCATAATCTCATCTATTCCTTTCCGGACTGTTTTTTCATTCCTGCATATATAGTCCGCTATTTTTATGATCAGTTTATTTAAATTCATGTATAAAGCCGTCTTATCTGCTCCTGAAAGTTCTCTTTCCAGATTTATCCGGATTTCTTCATAGTCATTTAGCAGACTCTGGAACATTTCCGGATTCTCACTCATTTCATGAATATCCTTTTCATATCGCTTAATATAAAACGGCAGAAGCATCGGTAAATTTTTTTCAAAAATACTATCTCTCGTATATGTCTCCCATTTCATTGTCGGAACCCAATAATGTACTATGTTCTCATCCGAAAGTACCATCTCTATCTCCAGAAAATCCAGCGTATTCTTTCCGCTTCTCAAATATAATACGCAGGACTTTGGAAAATCCATCCTGTATTTGCGTCCCTGTTTCTGTGCATTTTCAATTGCTATGGAGAAATCATATTCTATCATACGAATTGCCATAGTTGTATCGTCTGCACTTTGACATTCAATATGATACAATTTACCAGCAATCTTTAAACAGGAATCCGTGATAATCTCTCCGTTTTCTCTGTATATTATTTCCAGATTATACTTACATTTTCTGCTTCAGGATTTCTTTGTAAAAAAATTATAACATTCCTTATCTTCTATGTCTATCTTCCATTTATCTGGTGAAAAATTAGAGTGTATTATTGTTACTTTCTTTTATTTCCCTTCAAAAATCTGAGCGATCGGTGAATCCGCGGACAGTATCACTGTTTTGTCCTCACCTTTCATAGATGTCTTCAGCGCATCCAGGCTTCTCACAAATGAATAAAACTCACTTCTGTCCTCTTCACCATAAGCCTGCGCAAGGATTTTCATATATTCCTGCTCCCCTTCCGCCTCCAGGATCTCTGCCTGTTTTTTGGCATCGGAAATCTGGATTGCTACTTCTTTGTCCGTTTTATTTCGAATCACCTTTGCTTCGGAGTTTCCCTCTGCCTTGTAAGTCGCTGCAATATTATCTCGTTCAGATATCATTCGTTCATACACAGCTTCCTTATTATCATCCGGCAGGTCCAGCTGCTTGGTTTCGAATTTGAGAAGCTCAATTCCATACTGATCCATGTTTGTTCCTATTGCCTCCATAACCATATCAGACAGTTCTCCGTCACGACTTGTGATCACCTGATCCTGTGACATACTGCTGATCGCATTTTTAGTGGCATTATACACAGCAGTATTAATTCGGCTTTCACCACTTTCCACAGAAGAGTTTAATGTCTGTGCAAATTTAAGCGGGTCGCTAATTTTCCAGAGAACATAGCTGTCGCTGATCATCGTTTTCTTATCTTTTGTAATTACATCAGATGCTGCCAGATCATACAGCAGTGTTTCCTTTGGCAATGACTGTGTACTCTCTATAAACGGAATCTTAAAACTGATTCCCGATGAGCTGATCACCCTGTCAACCTTACCAAACTGACGGATCAGCTTATATTCATTTTGCTGAGTTACTGTTACCGACGCTCCGACAGCTACAACCACTGCAGACACACCAATTAATATTCCAATTTTCTTACCTTTCATAAATTAGTCCTTTCCAAATTATATCTCTATCCTTCGTATTTCATTTACCAAAACACTTTTTATATGAAATATTTTCTGTCATTTCTTTATTCGTTCTCAGAATCATTTAAATCTTGTGTGTCCTGAGCAGGATCCGTGTTCAGTGTCTCTGTCGGATTCTCTGAACTGTTCCCTGTAAAAGAATCTAGCGGCAGAACCTTCTGCACTCCATCTCCATTATCAATCACAATCTTCATTCCCGGCAGCACATCTTCCATTGCCTCATAGAACATACGCTTCTTTGTGATCTCCGGATTCTTAACATACTCCTCATACATAGCATTAAAACGTGCAACCTCAGCTTCCGCTTCATTAATCCTTACCTGCTTCTGCGCCTCAGCATCCTGAATGATCTGGTCTGCTTCTGCCTCAGCCTCCGGAAGCTTTTCGTTTCTGTATTTATTGGCATTATTCAAAGCAGTTTCTTTTCCCTGCTTGGCAGTTTCCACTGCTTTAAATGCTTTCATAACTTCCTGTGTGGGTGGTTCTGAATCCTGGATTGTGATATTCACAAGCTGCATTCCCAGATCCTGTTCCTCCATCTGCTTCAGGATCATTTCTTTGATCTTGCTCTGGATTTCACCTTTTCCGGTGGTAAGTACTTCATCCACATCATAACTTGCGATTACTGTACGGATACAGCTTTGAGAAATATTTTTTAGAATATCTTCCGGTTCCTCTGAATTATAAAGATATTTTACCGGTTCTAAAATTCTGTACTCAACAAAGAAATCTACATCAATAAAGTTATAATCCGAGGTAATCATAATGCCCTCATTCTCAACCACCGAATTATCTCCCATACTATATCCAATAGGAAATCCCTGGATCGTTGTATTTACTTTCTGTACTTTCTGTATAAAAGGAATCTTAAAATGCAGTCCTGTTTCTGCCACTGCCTTCGGCACTCCGAAAGTTGTCAATACTGCCTGTTCCTGCTCCTGGATCTGATAGGTAGCATCTCCTGCAAGCCCTGCAATAATCACCAACCCTGCTGCTCCTATTACAATACGTTTCACATGTTTTCCCGGCTTCTGTAATTTTTTAAGTGGATTTACTCTTTCGTTCACTTTTCTCCTCCGTTTCACCATTTGGCATAATTAAATTTTTTGCTTCTAAAAATTTCTGAAGAAAAGAAAAAGACTTTCATTTCAGACATAACATGAGCTCTTCTCTTAATGTCTAAAACAAAAGTCTTGCCGATTATATCATAATGCGGGCATTCTTAATCTGCCGTTCTGACGCATTTATGTACCATTTATAGGAAAAACAAGTCCAGTTCTTCATAACGATGGCCGCTACTCCCTTTTCTTTGAGCAGCATCATATCATAAGTATTTACAAAATGCAAGAAATATTTTTACGTAATCTCAGCCACATGTTATACTTATGTTACTGTTCACTCCGTTCACAGTAACGTAGCCAAAATTCATTCCAGATTGCCTGCGGCAATGGAATTTTGGCTCGTATGTCTCGGGATTTTGGCATATTCATGCCAAAACACCTCGCGGGATAGTGGTGTGTGAACAGTAACATACTTATTACATTAAAGCCGAAACTTTTTCAAATAATTCGGTCTCAGTCAGGAGGATTAATTCATGAAAGCATACGAACGCTTATTATCTTATGTAAAAGTATTCACTCCAAGCAGTGAAGAAACCGGTACTTCCCCATCCACACAGTATCAGTTTGACCTTGCCAGACTTCTGGTTCAGGAATTAAGGGAACTGGGTGTGAAAGATGCCGATGTAGATGAACATTGCTATGTCTATGGACATATTCCGGCAACCAGAGGATATGAATCCCGCCAAAAACTGGGCTTTATCGCTCACATGGATACAGTCTCTGATTTCTGCGATCATCCGGTTACTCCGGTTATCACTCCGAATTATGACGGCAAAGACCTTGCACTTGGAACCAGCGGCAGAGTTCTCTCCCCGAAAATGTTCCCTCATCTCTCCACATTAAAAGGCAGAACTCTCATTACTTCTGACGGAACTACCATACTAGGCGCAGATGATAAAGCCGGAATTGCCGAGATCATGACAATAATTGAATACCTCAATGACAATACTATTCCGCATGGTCCCCTCTGCATTGCATTTACTCCTGACGAAGAAATAGGAATGGGACCAGCCCATTTTGATGTTAAAAAATTTGGAGCTGATTTTGCTTATACACTTGATGGTGATACAGAAGGTGAAATCCAGTATGAAAACTTTAATGCTGCCAAAGCAGTAGTAGAATTTGCCGGTGTAAACGTACACCCTGGTTCTTCTAAGAATACAATGGTCAACGCAGCACTTGTTGCCATGGAGTTCAATTCCATGCTCCCTTCCGCTGACACACCAAGAGATACGGAAGACTATGAAGGATTTTTCCATCTCTATTCCATAAAGGGAGATGTCTCACACGCTACTCTCGAATATATCATTCGTGACCACGATGTAGCTTCTTTTGATATCCGTAAGAAAACCATAGAACATATCACTAAAATTTTAAATGAAAAATGGGGAAAGGGAACTGTCTCACTTACCATCACAGAACAGTACCGAAATATGAAAGAAATCATCGACACCTGCATGGAACTGATCGAGCATGCAACTGCAGCATGCAAGGAATGCAATATCTCGCCGCTTATCACCCCGATCCGCGGAGGCACAGACGGTGCCCAGTTAAGCTTTATGGGACTCCCATGCCCGAATCTCGGAACAGGAGGGCATGCTTATCATGGACCTTATGAACACATTACTGTTGAAGGAATGGATATTGCTGTAGATGTAGGATTAAAAATTATCGAATTATTCTACAAATACCCCTTCATATAACAACAAGAGACCTCCATAGACAGTCCCTTATTTTCCTAATGAAATCTGATATTCATGAGTCAGCGTATGGCATTTCAAGTATTATGAGCATGAGCAGGAAGTTCAAAGTTCCAATCTGCGATTACCTTTCCCCGCCATTCCGGATGTACATGGAATCCCTGATTGTAAACCCCTGTAGACCAATCGTACTTGGAATTGATCACTCCTCTGCTGCCATGGTACAGGAGACAATGGTATGTGTAAACTGATAAAAGGGATTAAACACGAAAAAAGAAACTGCATCTCCTAGTCCATGATCCTCTGATCAGAAAATACAGTTTCTCTTTATGTTCACTATTTAACCTTTTACAGCTCCAACTGTAAAACTCTCCTGAACCTGTTTGCTCAGTAACAGATAAATCACTACTGTCGGCAGTGTAGCGATCACCATACCGGCTCCGATAATTCCCCAGTTCGTGGAATGTTCTCCTACAAAAGACATAATTCCTACAGGAAGTGTCTTGTACTGTGAACTGTCTACAAATGTGTTTGCAAATAAAAGCTCGTTCCATGTATTCAAGAATGCGAAGATACAGGAAGTGGCAATTGCAGGACGTATCATAGGCAGGATGATTCTGAAAAACATGTTGAAAATATTACATCCATCAATACATGCAGCCTCTTCGATCTCTCTTGGCAGAGCTTTGAAGAATCCGCTTAATATCATAACCGTCATCGGCATGGCAAATGTAATATACGGAAGCATCAGTCCCAGATATCCGCCTCTGATTCCCAGTCGATCCAGTCCCTGGAACAGTGGAAGCAGAGTTGCCTGTACAGGAATCATGATTCCCAAACTGAAGATTGCTGCCACAATTCCTTTTGCTTTCCAGTACATTCTATTAATCGCATATGCAACCATGGATGCCAGAAGTGTTGAAACAACAACTGTCACTGCTGCATAGAAAACAGAGTTCAACAGATATCGTAAGATTTCTCCTCCCATAAGGGCCTTGGAGTAATTTCCAAAATGCCATACTTTCGGCAGACCCACCAGGTTGTTGGAATCAAATATTTCCGTGTTACTTTTGAATGAAAAAGTTACTAGCCAGTAGAACGGGAATATCTGAACAAAGGTAAATACAGCCAGGAACAGATAGATTAAGGTCTTTTTTAATTTCATAACACTCATTTTCATCTGCGTCTCCTCTCAAATCATTGATGCATTTTCTTCAGATTTTTTGAAAATGCGATTGAGCAGGAAGCTGAACAGCAGACATTCAAACACGATGAAGAACGCCTGGGCGCTGCCGTAACCATAGCGGCATTTTACAAACAGATTATCATACATCAATGTTGCAGGAACTTCACTGACATGGTTCGGGCCGCCGCCTGTCATAACATATACCAGGTCAAATACACGCAGAGAACCAACCAGTGCAAATGTGGCACATACTTTAATCGTCGGCATCAGCAGCGGGATCGTGATCTTCGTAGCTGCCTTGAATCCTGTAGCTCCGTCCAGTTTCGCAGCTTCATAATATTCCGGCGAAATATTCTTCACACCTGCATAGAGGATGACCATATGGTATCCGATGCTCTGCCAGATTGCCGGGATCACCGTTGTCATATAAGCAGTTTTCGGATTTACCAGCCATGCAGTATCGTTTACCATTCCCAGTGCACCCAGGATCGCATTCAGAAGTCCCTCACTGTTGAAGATCTTGCACCAGAGCTGTCCGATTACCATACTGGAGATTACTACCGGCAGGAAAAATACAGTTCTGTAAAAGCCCTCTCCCTTGATCCCGTTTGCCAGGAGGATGGCCAGGAATAACGCGATAGGGATCTGAATAAACAAAGAACCTGCTGCCAGAATAAATGAGTTCAATACAGATCTCAGGAAATAAGGATCTGTTGTAAATAGTTCTTTGTAATTTTTTAATCCAATAAAAACTTTTTCTCCGATTCCGTCGTAATTGAACAGTCCGTAATATCCTGTGGTAAACAGCGGGATCACCGCCATTACCAGAAACAGGATCAGACCCGGTGCGACGAAAACAGCGATATAGGCCTTATTACTTAAAAGTTTTTTCATAGTTTCATCCCTGCGTTATTCTGCTGCGCTGATTGCATCCTGATGTGCAGTCATAAAGCTGTCAATATCTGCGCTTCCGGAAAGTAAGGACTGAGCCTGCTCCAGATGAACAGCTGCTGCGTTTGCATTTATGATACCATCCCAGTTCTGTACACCTGTTTTTACGCCATCATAGAGATCCATTAATTTTACAAATGTCGGGGAGATCGTGTCTGTGTCAACATCTGTATTCCAGCATGGGAATCCTGTGCCAAGTTCCAAAGCTTGCTCGCCCATTTTCTCAGAAATATACATTGCGAAATCTGCGGACTCTTCCGGTGTATCTGTGTTTTTGTTTACAAAGAAGGAAGCACTTGCACCGCCTGCATAATCAGCTGCATCCTGCTCGTCAGAAACTACAGGGAATGTGATCACTTCTACATCTTTAACAGCGCTGTCTTCTGCATTGTCGATAGTTCCTGCGAACCAGCTTCCGTCAAGCTGCATTGCAACTTTTCCGTTGAGGAAGTCTGCGGTAGCTTCTGCTTCGCCGTCTTCCAGAGGGTTCTTGCCAAGGATTCCTTTGTCGTATAATTCAACAACATCTTCTGCTGCTTTCTTGAATCCCTCGTTTGTGAATTCTGTTTCGCCCAGAAGTGCGGACTGTACTTCAGAAGCACCTACTTCTCTCAATGCAAGTGATTCATACAAAGCACCTGCAAGCCATGCATCTTTTGCGCCGACAGCCAATGGTGTTACTCCGTCCAGTTTCGCAAGCGCTTCGCCGGCTGTGATCAGTTCATCATAAGTAGTAGGAATCTCTACTCCTGCCTGGTCAAATAAATCTTTGTTGCAGAACAGGCACATCATATAGCTGTCGATCGGAAGTGCATATAAATTTCCATCCAGTTCAAAGTTGCTTGTGGAACCTTCTTTAATTCTGCTCTTAATATCATCTGTTACATAATCATTTAACGGTAAAACTTTATCAGCATCTGTAAGCTGTTTCAGTTTTCCAGGTGCCCAGTAATAAAATACATCTACTCCGGAAGCGCTGCTTGCGAATTCTGTAGAGATTTTTGTCTTATAGGATTCTGTATCCAGGCCGTGAAGTTCAATCTTAATGTTGTCATGTTCTTTCTCGTACTCTTCTACTGCTGCTTCAAATGCCTTTGTCTGCGCACTTTCCGGATCTGTAAACTGATGCCATACGTCCAGTGTTACTGTATCAGCTGCGAAAACTGTTGCAGATGCTCCGAAAACTGTTGTTCCAACCATTGCAGCACCCATGCACGCTGCTGTAAACTTTTTCCATTTGTTCATTTCTTTTTTCCTCCTTAATGATTCCTGAATTATGAACTCTAAGTGACTTGTTATGGTGATATTATAAAATCCGGGAGGCATTTTCTCAATTCAGATTATTTACTTGAAAGGGTGCGATTTTTACTTTTGTACTCATTTACTGTTTTTCCGGTATACTTTTTAAAGGACGTTCCAAAGTAATGTGCATCTGGCATTCCCACGGCAGCTGCTACTTCATATACCTTCAGATCCGTAGTATCAAAAAGCTCCATACTCTTCTCCACACGCTTACGCATAATGTATTTTGTAATACTTTCCCCTACGGACTGCTTGAAAATACGACTGAGATAACTGGCATTTACAAACAGATCCGATGCGATCAGATTCAGGGACAGTTTCTCCCTGCCCAAATTCTGTTCAATATATTCCTGTGCTTTCTGAACTACTGTATTTCCTCCTGCATTCCTGGAAATCGTCTGTATAGTTTTCTCGATCAGGGCATACAATGTTATGCAAAACTCTTGCAGTGTATGAATACCTGAAATATTTTCCAAAACTTTTACCTGTTCCTCATTGTCGAAATGTTTATTGCTTTCTTTCAGTACAGATATAGTATTATGGAAAAGTAAAATTCCCAGATTACGAAGCTGGGAAATCATCAGCGGTCCATCAAAAATATACTGTTCCAGATAATGATCTATAAATCCGATGGCAGCTTCCTGATCACCGCTTTTCACTGCGATCCTGTAGCTGTCGAAATTCATCGGATAGGAATGACTGATCTGCTGCATATACTCAATATAATCCTCATAGAAGATCAGGGTCTTTCTCTCATCCTGTATAGTGTCCACCAGTGCTTCCTCGCATTCTGAGAGGATTTTCGGACTGTCATCTATTTCTTCGTAATAGCAACTGACTGATGCAGCTACTGTACCGTCTTTACCCAATTCAGTAATCTGTTCAAATGCAGCTCCAAGCAATTCTTTGAACTCTGGAGTTTCTTCTACGACAAAAAATATCTTGTTTTTTTCAAGAAAAAAATATCCGTACTTTTTCTCACCTATGGTTCTATTCATAATCTCCAGAAGTTTCAGTAAAATATCGTGGTTTTCCAGGTTTATGATAAGCAACACTCCCCGAATCCCCTTGTTTTTCCACAGTTGGATCTGATATTCAGAAAGCCTTTCCACAGCTTCCTCTGATTTAATATATCCGGTAACGATTCTTCGAAGCAGTTCCTGGCAGAGAACCGGATAGATTTCCACATCTTTCGACTGCTGCTCTCGTTCCTTCATAATTTGTTCCCGTAATTTCATCGCCGCATCCAGAAGTTCATCTGACTGGATTGGTTTTAACAAAAATTCTTCCACTCCTATATGTATGGCTTCTCTGGCATATTCAAACTCCCGGTATCCGGTAACGATCACAATATGCACTGCAGGATATGCCTCATGGATCCGCCTGCTCAGTTCCAGTCCGTCTATTCTCGGCATATTGATGTCCGTATACACAATATCCGGTGTTTCTTTTTGCATTAATGCCAACGCATCCTCTGCACACTGGACATTACCTGTAATATGAAAACCTTCAGATTCCCAGGCTACACTTTTTTCCATTAATATGCCTTCATACTTCTCATCATCTACTATTAGTATATTAATGACATCTTTCTCCATTACTGTTCCTCTTCTTTGTATTAACCCTCTTTTTTATACGGAAAACGTACCCTGACTTCCATCCAGCATCCCGGCTGACTGAATATAGATACCGCATCCTCAATCCCATAAAATAATTCAACTCTTTGTTTCACACTGTGAAGTCCGAATCCTGATTTCGAAGTTTTATACTCGCCTTCCAGGATCAGACGGATCTTATCTTCTGAAATCCCTACTCCATTATCTCTTACAGAAACTTCCATTAATCTGTCATTCAACGCCTGCACAGAAATGCGCAGTTCTCCTTTCCCTTCTTTCTGACGCATTCCATGATGAACGGCATTTTCCACCAAAGGCTGAAGGATCAGCTTCAGCATCAGAATATCCAGAAGGCTTTCATCCACCTCATACTCAATACTGATTTCATTATCATAGCGGATATTAATGATCGTCATGTAACTTTTGATAATATCCAGTTCTTCCCTCACCGTGATCACCTGACATCCGCTGTTCAAACTGTTTCTGTAAAACCGTCCCAGTGCCTGTGTCATCTGAAAACTTTTGTCCTGGTCACCAATCAGAGTAAGGCCGCTGATCACATCCAGAGTATTATACAGAAAATGTGGATTGATCTGCTCCAGGATCAGGTCCAGCTCATTCTTCCGGATGATTTTCTCTTCTTCCTTGGTTCTTTCCAGAAGTTCACGAATGGAATTCAACAGATTATTATATGCTCGTTTCAGGTTAGTAATTTCATCCTCACATTCTTCATCTACTGCCATATTCTCAGGAATAGATTGGGAATACATCATCTGTTCTTCCATTTTCTGGATTGGTTTACTCACTGTCCTGGAAATAAAAAGCCAGCACAGTATCAACATACCTATATTAACGATCAGCACAATAATTGTATCGAAATAGCCGATACTGTTGGAAAAGCTACTCAGCGGAGTCTCTATGGCTATGGTCCAGTCATCAATCATCGATGAGATTTTTTTATACACCATTGAATTTTTTCCGCTGCGTACAATCTTTGTTTCATTTTCTTTCAAAGATCCAATAATATCTTTACTTATATCATAATTTTCTTTTTCTTCTGGTCCGAAGATCAGAGTATCGTTCATCAGCACATAAAAGTTGGAATTCAGATTACCTCCAACAGAATCGAAAATCTTACGGATGGTTTTTTCATCAATATTTACCATGAGAATCCCTAGTTTGGAATAATCCGTTTTTTTCTTGATTACGCGAATCATAGAGAGAATGTTTCTGTTTTTACTCTTATAGCTGACAATTCCTCCTCCGTCCGTCTCGAAGATCCAGTCTCCATCCTCTTTTATGGCTTTATCATACCAGTAAGCTTTTTCTACAGAAATATCTTTCTTCAGAACAACTTCTTCTCTGTTACACATAAAAGAATTTCCTATATTGTCATAAAATACAATAGAGGAAATATAATCTCCCGCGAGCATGATATTCGTCAGGCAGTCCTGCAGTTCTGTTCTGGTCTTAACAGTCAGATTGCCTTTAGATACTTCTTCCAGTGTGTCCTGAAACATTTTGCTCCAGAACACTGCATAAGTATCCTGATTTACATGATCAATCATCAGTTCCAGGTTGCTGTCGATAGCATGAAGAGTCTGTGTTGTCATTTCACCAATATGCTTTAGATTGGATTTCTGACTGCTGTATATCACTGTTCCTATGGAAATGACAGACGACATTAAAATGCAGGCAAGGAACAATACCCATATTTTTGTCTTTATCTTCATCCTTTTCAAACCCTTCATGCATCCACCTCTTCTTATTTCTTATACCAATTTTATCAATGCCACACCATATGCCGGAAGAGCAAATTCCAGCACTGCTTCTTCTCCTTCTACCTTAACAGGTAATTCCTCTGTTTTCAACTCAGAAGCCTCTTTTAATTCCTTCACCTGAGCAGGTGTGGGATAAGTAGGGCATCCCATTTCTTCCCATTGTTTTTTCGCATTTGCATGGTTATCATCGATCCTCTGAATCTCTGCTTTTTTACCGGGGGCATTTTTGATATGAATTTCTACTTTTTCTTCAGAGACTGGTTTTCCGATCATTTCCTGATTATAGACCAGAATTGCAAGGCTGCCGTCTTTGTCCACAACCGGGCAGATTCCCACATGTCCCTGTTCTTCTACTTTCGGAAGCCGTTCCTCTCCCAGCTGATACATCAGTTCAAAGGCACGGTATACAGGTTTCGGAATTCCATGAATGGTCTGCAGTCCGAATCCACCCCTGAACTCTCCCGGAACCTGTCCATGTTCTTCGAAGATATCAGAAAATGTCCAGAATGAATATGCTTCTACATATCCATAGTTATCAATGAGAGTCTTGGTTACCAATGCGGAGCTGTAAGGTGTATCATGGAATTCGTCTCCCTCATTGGCTGAAGTGTTCCATTCTGTATAATATAATGGAAGGTTTCCTGCTTCATGCTTCGCAATACGTACCATCTTGGTCAGCAGTCCTCTACGGTCTATCTCATCGCTGTTTAAGTTGACTTCTTCTCCGAAGAAATTATCCAGATGCATATCTGCATTCCAGTTGGGATCATCTGATGGATAGTGATGAGTGGAAATAAAATCAAGCGGTACGGAATTTTTCTCACAGTAGTTGACAAAATCCGGGATCCACTCATTATTGGCAGTGGCCGGTCCGCCGGTTCTCAGGTTTGCGCCTACACTTTTTACTGCTCTGGCAGTATGTTCATATAATAAGAAATAATCTTCCTGGCCTCCTGCAAAAAAGAAATCCAGATCCGGTTCATTCCACACTTCGAAGAACCACTTCTCCAGTTCTTCCATTCCGTATCTGCTCTCCAGATGTTTCAGCAACTCAACGATCAATCCATCCCACAGTTCGAAGCTCTTAGGCATGGTAACGTTTCCTTTATAATAGAAGCAAGTCTGATCACCTGATGCAAATGGTGTGGGCATGAAACTCAATTCCACAAATGGCTTCATGTCAATACTTAATAAGAAATCAAAGATATTGTCAATATTGACGAAATTGTATTCGTATTTTCCAGGCTCAACTTCTCTGACCACACTCATCTGATCATTAAAAAGTCCATGAAAACGTACATACTGAAATCCCAGATCCTTCTTGGCTTTTCTCAGCATCATTCTGTAATCTTCACGCAGTGCAGTATATGCATGGCAAGCACCTACGCATTTCTCCCAATAGTGATCAAATTTAGTTTTCGGCGCATTCTGATCTACATAAAACTTCAAATTCTCCATCTTTTCCTCCTGAAAGTGCATTTTTATTTTTTATTATAAACATGCCATTTCCATCCATGCAATACGCCCTGACTGCAAAGTCAAAATCCCGACCTATTCTGTAAAAAAATTACCCCTCTTTCTTAGTAATCCCCATATCCAGCTAACTTCCTAGTTTTCGCGAATCCCAGCCAGAAAAAAGAAATGGTTTCCCCTTTGAAACACATAAAAAAGCCAGCTATCATCTAGCTGGCCTTTCCTATATCTTCAAAACTACATACATGTTGACATTTCCTTGAGATTCATTATTTCCTGCGATTCTTGGTCAAGCCCTCACCCGATTAGTAACAGTCAGCTCCATGTGTTGCCACACTTCCACCTCTGCCCTATCTACCTCGTCGTCTTCAAGGGG